>NZ_QETG01000020.1:0-71443 GCF_003105055.1 Acinetobacter sp. AM
TAATCCACCCAATCGCAATGGACCCAGGTCTACGTTTTGCGATCCGTGAAGGTGGTCGTACAGTTGGTGCTGGTGTTGTTGCGAAAGTAACTGCATAATCACTTATTGTGTGAAAAAAGCGCTCCTTTGGGGCGCTTTTTTTATGCCTATAAAATGTATAAATTCCAGGCTTTTCTATTCTGCATGAGATATTTTTTGCGTGTACCCATACAACCGATAGATCAATAGGTTTCTATTGAGATAAAAATAGAATCATAAAATTGTTAGACAATTCACCTGTAAAACTGTCCTTAACTGATACTTCCTTGACCTTATCTGCCCTTATCGCTTGTGGTGAAAACCGTAATATTAGAATTAAGAAAAAACAAACATAAAGATAGTTAGACCTTATGGGTCTGTAGGAGTCTCAGGATGAATGCTAAAGTAAATATTTCAAATCGTGCGGGTGCAAGTTTTCCTGTTCGTCGCATGGATTTTGAATTTGGTGAAGTGGCACGTTATTGGGCAGGCGGTGATGCGGGACTTACGCATTTTATGACGGCATTATCTGCCTTATTTCCTGAAGGTGAGCAGTTTTTTGTGGATAGTACTCGTGCGGTACGCAAAAATCCAAAACTCAGTGATCCTGATTTACAAAAGGAAATCAGTGCTTTTATTGGCCAAGAGGCTATGCATTCTAAAGAGCATTTGGCTTTTAATTCTTCTGCCCAAGCATATGGCTATGATGTTAGAACGATGGAAAATCAGACAGCAAAAGTCATTAAAACAGGCACAAAAGTCGTTGCTCAATTACTAAAGCCATTTGGTTTTAGCAAGGAAATGATTGATTTAACAGGAACGTGTGCGTTAGAGCATTTTACCGCAGTCATTGCTGCTGAATTATTACAAAATGAAGATGTTCAGGCCATTTTTAACAATAAAACCATGTATCAGTTATGGATGTGGCATGCAATTGAAGAAAATGAACATAAAGCAGTTGTGTTTGATGTTTATACAGCAATGTATGGGCGTGGTCTGAAAGCATATGCAATGCGTGCAACAGCAATGATTCTTGCTATGACACTCATTTTTATAACACAATCTTATTTTACCGCTCAATTAATGAAAACTGACGGAAAATTGACATTGAAAGACAGTAAGCGCATGTTGAAATTTATGTATGGCGGTAAAGGTTTTATCACTCGCCAAATTCCTGAGCTATTAGATTTCTTCCGCCCTAATTTTCATCCAAATGATAGCAATACAGATCAGTTATTGGCAGACTGGAAACTAAAATTGGGATTCTGATTCGAGTACTTATATTGAAAAGGGCAAACAAAATTGCCCTTTTTTTGTATTTGTGTTGTGAGTTGATGTTTTATAATATAAGCGACTGAATTAAAAAGTTGTTTCTACACATGATACGTTCAATGCATCCCTCTGATCTCGCGGCAGTGACCGCAATTGAACAACTGGTTCAAACCCATCCTTGGAAGGAACAACAATTTAAAGAATCGATAGATTCTTATCACAGTACCGTGATTGAACAGCAAGGGCAGGTGGTTGGTTTTTGTATCTTACAACCTGTTTTGGACGAAGCAAATTTATTATTGATGGCGATTCATCCTAATCAGCAGGGCAAGGGTTTGGGTTATCGGCTCTTAGATGAATCAATTGCTTTACTGAAGAATCAACCCGTACAAATTTTCTTGGAAGTGCGGGAAAGCAATCAAGCTGCAATAGCTCTGTATGAGAAGTCAGGTTTTCATCAGATTGATTTGCGTAAAAATTATTATCCAAGCCCAAATGGTGGGCGTGAGCATGCCATTATTATGGTTAAAGCTTGTACGGACGATTTTTCTCAGTTATTCAAATCATGATTTAAATACTTATGCGATGGGGTGAATCGACTCCATCAACATATCAAGCTTATTTAATGATTGAATTGTTCCAACCAGAGGGGAGTGTGGTCATTAATGAGTTTCCCAAAAGTTGAATCTCTTCTGCACTGAGTGAACGATTAATACGACGCCATTGCCCATCGAGCAATAATTCTAGAGGCGTGTATTGAGACTTATAATTCATTTTATTGGAATGTGGCACCCAGTAACCTAAATAGACATAGTCCAATTGCTGTTGTTGTGCATATTCAATTTGTTTCATGATGGCAAAAGCCCCTAATGAGCGGCGATTTTCATCGGGGTCAAAAAAGGTATATACCGCAGACAGACCATCATCAAGTTGGTCACAGGTCGAAACGCAGAGCAACTGCTCATCTTTCCACAGTTCCAGAAAAAAACTTTCAGTGCAGGTATGAATCAGAAATTTTTCAAACTGGTCGTAGCTGGGGGGAAACATATCACCGTCGGCATGGCGTTCACGAATGTAGCGTTCATATAAAGCATAATGTACATCACCCGCATCTTTCGGTTGAGTAATTTTGACTGTCAGATCCAGATTGCGTTTCCATGCTTTTTTTTGCTTGCTGTTCATTTGAAACTCTTGGACAGGAACGCGACAAGACAAGCATTGACGACATAAATGGCATTCGGGACGGTAAACAAAGTCTCCACTACGACGAAAACCAACGCGTGAAAGTTCAGACAAGGTCACGACATCAATCCGATGTGCAGGATCTAGAAAAACCATGCGGGCAGATTTCTTTTCAAGATAACTGCATTCATGTGGTGGCGTAATATAGTACTGTAAATCATTTAACAGGGACTTCGGGTGATATGAATTCATAAAGATCCCTCTATTGTTTTCATTCGATTAATTGCGAAGATAACGCTATTCTTTTACTTGAAAATACACCCTCTTGATACTTTTTCCAATCGAGAGAGGGTTGTTTTATAATATCTTGTAACGAATTTAAATACACTTGTCGAGAAATTGTACAAGCGCCAAGGCTAAGCAAATGATCATTCACCAATTGACAGTCAATCCAAGCCAGTTGGTTTTCTTGTCCAAGTAACATTAAGGTATAGAATGCCATTTTAGACACGTCAGTACGGATGCTGAACATCGATTCGCCAAAGCAGCCTTTGCCGATGCTCACACCATACAGCCCACCGACAAGCTGATCCTGTTCCCACACTTCCACACTATAGGCATAACCTGCTGAAAACATACCTAAATAACCTTGAATGATATCTTCGGAAATCCACGTGTCATTTGCATAACTGCGAGGCAGGGCACAGGAGCGAATGACTGATTCAAAAGCATGATTAATGGTGATTTTATAGTCATGCTTTTTCATATTGCGCAGCAGGGATTTACTCGGATGATATTGCTCAGGTCGAATAATGCAGCGTGGCTCGGGACACCACCAGCAAATAGGTTCACCTTCAGAAAACCATGGGAAAAGACCGTGGGTATAGGCTTCAAAGAGGGTAGAAGGGGAGAGATCTGCGCCAATGCAAATCAGTCCATGTCCTTCTGGATCTGAATCAATCGGATCGGGAAATAAGTATTCGGACGGTGCTAAAGTATGCTGCATGATTGAGTTCTGGGAGTTGTTCTTTACGTTATCATACATAAAAAAACCGCCCTTTTCGGACGGTTTTAATAGATGCAAAAGCTTATGAACCTAGCGCATCTAAATATTTTTCAGCATCAAGTGCAGCCATACAGCCCGAACCCGCTGAAGTGATTGCTTGACGGTAAATGCTATCAGCAACGTCACCTGCTGCGAATACACCTGCAACCGATGTTGCAGTCGCATTGCCAGAGGTACCACTTTGCACTTGAATGTAGCCATCACGTAGGTTGAGTTGACCTTCAAACATGCCTGTATTTGGTTTGTGACCAATCGCCACGAATAAACCTTGGACATCAATATCTTGTGTGCTTGCATCTACAGTTGATTTTAAGCGTACCGAAGTTACACCTGTGTTATCACCTAAGACTTCATCAATTTGGTTGTTCCAAAGAATGCTAATTTTGCCTTCTTTTTCTTTTTCAAATAAATGGTCCTGTAGGATTTTTTCTGAACGTAAGCTGTCACGACGATGCACAAGCGTCACGTGTGAAGCAATGTTAGACAGGTAGAGTGCTTCTTCGACCGCAGTGTTACCACCACCGACCACCATGACTTTCTGGTTTTTATAGAAGAAACCGTCACAGGTTGCACAAGCACTGACCCCTTGACCCATGAATTTTGCTTCAGACTCTAAGCCTAAATACTGTGCAGTTGCACCCGTTGAGATAATCAGTGCATCACAAGTGAACTCTTCCATATCGCCTTTAAGAACAAATGGGCGAACACTCAGGTCAACTTCATTGATGTGGTCATAGACGATTTCTGTGCCAAAACGTTCTGCATGGGCTTGCATACGTTCCATTAAAGCAGGACCCGTTAAACCTTCTGGGTCACCCGGCCAGTTATCCACTTCCGTTGTCGTGGTTAATTGACCACCCAATTGTAAGCCAGCAATCAGCATTGGTTTTAAATTGGCACGTGCAGCATAAACTGCAGCGCTGTAACCTGCAGGACCCGAACCTAAAATAATTAATCGTGAGTGACGAGCGCTCATTCGCGACATCCTTTTTTTCTTTCAAAATTTATGAAATTATACGTGAAAGTGTATAACAGTTGTGTGTGTTCAATGTGGGTAATATTGATCATGCAAATCGGTTTGAGCTATATAGAATAAAGTTAACAACAAGCCCTCATAATCTTGCATCTTTTTTACGTGAACAGGTGCATAATATCAGGTTTTATTAAGAAACAAATTCAGGTTGTTTTCCAAAAAAACATGAATGAAAAAATGCTTACAGGACAGAGTATGACTGCGGTGTCAGGTGCTTATGCACAGCGCTTAATGATGACATTATTTTTAGTCTCATTTGGGATTTATCTGTTCCTTGCAACAGTCACTTATACACCTTTTGATCCAGGTTGGATGCATATCTCCAGTGATACCCAACAGGTTTCCAATGCAAGTGGTGTCGCTGGAGCATGGATTTCAGATTTATTGTTTGGATTTTTAGGTTGGGCAAGTCTGCTCATCCCACTCTTCTTATTTATTGAAGCGATTCAGGTGTGGTGGCCGCGCAGTTTTCTGAACCGACCATTTCGTTATGCTGCCCAATTTTTTATTTTGTTGGCGACAGCAACCTTATTATTTTTATTTTGGGAAGTGCCTGCAGATACTTTAGCCAATGCCTCTGGTGGCATTATTGGTTATGAGTTGGGGCAAAGCCTGAGCCAACTTCTGACTATTTATGGCGCTGTGCTGTTCTTAATTGTGTTTTGGCTGGTGTTATTTACTTTGGCCTTTGGGGTAAAGTGGAACAAAACATGGGATACCTTGCGAGCTACGCCTGCGTATTTACAAGATTTATTTTATAAAAATGTACCAGAGAGTGAATCTGATTTTGACCGTACCACACCTCAAGTCAAAAAACAGGTGATTGCAGTCGCGCCAAGTAAAGTCTCAAATCAAACCGAATTAGAGGATACCAATCTATCTAAAACCCCTGTGGAACAACCATTTATTGCAGGTGTGGCGGCTGAGCGTTTGTTTGATGATATGGTACAGAAAGAGTCTCAATTGAATCAACCGAATGAGTTCGATTTAGACGACGATGAAGAGTTTGAAAAAACCATCGCCAAAGCGCATCAACTTGAACAAGACAGCCAGCGCACTATTGCCACAGGTGAAGTTTGGCGTGCCTTAAATACCAATAATGATCAACTACATAAACAAGATATTGAGGCATTATTAAAAGCCGCTGAAGATGAAACAGTTATTCCTAAGCATGATTTCAATTCTGTCGTAGAGCGTCAATATCCTGTTGATGTTCAACTTGAACCTTCTCCAAAACCAGTCAAAAATAATCTTGATTGGGATGATGATGAGATTTTTGATGAGCTACTTGCTGCGGTACCTAGTGGTAAGGTGGCTTCGGATGTACATAGCCCATTCCAACGTAGCGAAGTTCAAGCTATTCAGCCTACAACAATACCTGATCTCGCTGTAGTAGATGCTTCAATTTTGAGTATGCCTGCTGTAGCAGGGGTTGCAGAAGAGGCTGTTAAGGCACGCTTATTGAACGATGAATTAGATCGTTTTCTGGATGATTTTGATGCAAAAGAACAACATGCAGAGTCCACTGTGGTCGAGCAGCGTACAGCATCTTCTTATGCACAATCATCAGCCTTTGTGCAAACGCCAATACAGCACACTGCTGTAGAGGTGTCAGAGCGTTTTACTGAACAGAGCAAAGCTGAGTTGTCTAAAGAGGCCTTCATTGAAGCTTGGCAAGAAACTGCAGGTAAACCTCAAGAGGAAGATGAGTTTGATTTTGATGCACCATTGACGGATGCTTCAGGACGACCCATGTCTCGTGCTATGCAGGTCGCACAAAAACGTCGTGATTTGTCTACGCTACCTGGATTGGATTTGCTTGATCGTGTCGATCCGAATAAAAAAGTCAACTTCACTGCTGAACAATTGGAACGTCTTTCAGAATTACTCGAAATTAAATTACAAGAGTTCAATGTTAAAGCCAAAGTAATGGAAGCTCAACCTGGGCCAGTCGTGACGCGGTTTGAATTGGATTTAGCACCTGGGGTTAAAGCCTCTAAAGTCACCAATATTTCGAAGGACTTGGCACGTTCGATGTCGATGGCTTCGGTGCGTGTAGTAGAAGTAATTCCGGGTAAACCTTACATTGGAATTGAAGTTCCAAATAGTGCACGTGAAATGGTGCGTCTTATCGAATTATTGGAAACTCCGACTTATCGCGATCCTGCGGGTTTACTTTCAATGGCCATGGGTAAAGACATTTCGGGCAATCCTGTGATTACCGATTTAGGCAAGGCGCCACATATGTTGGTTGCAGGTACCACAGGTTCAGGTAAGTCTGTTGCTGTGAACTCGATGATCTTATCGATGCTGTTGAAATATACACCCGATCAATTGCGCCTGATTATGATTGACCCTAAACAATTAGAACTGGCCAACTACAATGATATTCCACATTTACTCACCCCTGTCGTAACAGACATGAAAGATGCTGTCAGTGCATTGAATTGGTGTGTGAATGAAATGGAGCGGCGTTACAAGCTCATGTCATTCCTTAAAATTCGTAAACTGGCGGACTATAACCGTAAGGTTGAAGAAGCATTGGCGAATGGGGAAGACTTAATTGATCCAACATGGAAAGCCAGTGACTCTGTTGTGGGTGAGCGTGCACCACGCTTAGCGCCGTTACCTTCGATTGTCATTGTGGCAGATGAATTTGCCGATATGATTATGCAGGTGGGTAAAAAAGCTGAGGAAATGATTACACGTTTGGCACAAAAATCGCGTGCTGCTGGTATTCATTTGCTGTTAGCGACCCAACGCCCATCCGTAGATGTCATTACAGGTTTGATTAAAGCGAATATTCCTACGCGCGTTGCATTGCGTGTAAACAGCAAAATTGACTCTCGAACCATTTTGGATGCAGGTGGCGCGGAAGACATGTTGGGTCATGGCGATATGCTGTTTTTAGGGCCTGGTAAAATTGAACCTGAACGTGTGCATGGTGCCTTTATTTCCGATGATGAAGTCAACCGAATTTGTGATGCATGGCGAGAACGCGGTGATCCAGATTATATCGATGAAATTTTGACTCCGTATGACGAAGAGCCGACTTCACGTGGTTTTGAAGATGGTGATGGAGGTTCAGACCGTGATGCTCTGTATGATCAATGTGTGGCCTTTGTTTTAGAAACGCGTAAAGCTTCGACGTCATCTTTACAACGCAAGTTCAGTTTGGGCTATAACCGTGCGGCACGTATTATCGACCAGATGGAAGAAAATGGGATTGTGAGTGCGATGGGCGCGAACGGTAAGCGGGATATTCTCGTCTAGTTTTTATCTGTTAAAAGCCTGCCTGAGCGCAGGCTTTTTTATGTGGTTCAATTTAATAATAGAACATGGTTTGTGCCAAATCGATAAAGGCTCGCGTTGCAGGGCTGATCAGTTTTTGATTGCGGACTGCGAGTCCAATTTCACGTTGTGTATTCGGCAGCAAAGGGCGTTTCACCACATTCGGATGTAGTGCGAGCAGTTCTGGCGTCATGGCCATATCCGCCACAATCGAAATGCCTTCATGCTGATTAACCATATTCAGAATCGTTAATAATTGCGACAGTTGATACTGAATCTTGGGCTGTATATCATATTGTTTGAGGAGTTTTTCAATATGCGTCTGGCTGCCCGCCTTGGTCAAAATAAAAGGGTAGTGCTTCAGTTGGGTAATATCCACCTGACTCATTTGTGCAATCGGGTAAGAATTGGGAATAAGTGCGATAAAAATATCTTTAATCAATGGAAAAGTATCCAATTGATGATTGGGTAAAACGGCAAATCCGACATCAACCTGTTGGTTTAAAATCCATTGCGTGACTTCATCATCCGTTCCCTCTTCCACAAAAACTTCAATTTGAGGGTATTCGGTCCTAAAGGCTTGCAGTAGTTCAGGCAGAAGATGAATCGATGCGGATGCCCCAAATGAACCGATTCTTAAAGTACCTTGTTGCAGTCCATGTGTTGCGGCAACTTGCTGTTGCATGACTTGTGCTGTATTTAAAATTTCTTGCGCATGGATACGAAGCTGTTGTCCTATCTCGGTCAGCACCACCTTATTTTGTTCACGGCTAAACAGTTGTACACGCCAAAAATGCTCCAGACTTTTAATGGCATGCGAAACCGCAGATTGAGAAATCCCGAGTTGCTTGGCTGCGTTGCTAAAACTTTGATGTTTAGCAACCAGTAAAAAGATTTCAAGTTGGCTAAAGGTCATTTGAGGGTATGAGTAAATACTCATTTTATTATGAGGGCGAATAAGGATTATATTCTGTTTCCAAAATGAGTCAAAGCTGACTGATGTGCAGTAATTGGAAGAAATGAATGAACATGATCATGGCACTCTTTCCGTTGGTTTTTCTGATAGGAATGGGATATGTGTTTAAGCGGACAGGTTTTTTGCAGGAGGCGTTTTGGGCAAACTCTGAAAAATTAAATTATTTCATTCTTTTCCCAGCTTTATTGTTTAGCAATCTTTCTAGCGTAAAGCTAGATTTAGGTTCTATGCTCATGCTTTATGTTGTACTGATCATGGTCATTATGTTGATCAGTGTGTTGTTATGGGCACTGAAGTTTTATGTCCACATTCCCGTGCATCGTTTTGGGGTTTATATTCAAAGCCAGATTCGATTCAATACCTATATTGGGCTTTCCTTGATGAGCTTAATGTTCGGCACAACAGGTATGCAATTATTCTCTATGATCATTGCTGTGGCAATTCCGTTGGTCAATATTGTTTCAGTTTGCTCATTTACCCAAAGTGCACAGGGGCAGTTGCGTTTTACGCTGATGTCGATTGTGAAGAATCCGCTCATTGCCGCTTGCTTATTGGGTATCGTATTTAATTGCTCTGGCTTGTTGATGCCAGAGGGCATATCGCAATTATTGAAGTTATTAGCGAGTAGCAGTCTGCCATTAGGTCTGATTTCAGTCGGAGCGGCATTACAGTTTAGTCAGCTCAAGCCCGATTTCGGGCGTGTCATGTTAAATAGTGTATCGCGGTTAGTTGGGGCACCTATACTGACTTATTTTGTGGCACAAGGATTTGACTTAGCACCCTTACATATTGCGGTCTTGGTGGTTTTCTTTGCTTTACCCACAGCGTCGGCATCTTATATTTTAACGCGCTATTTTCAAGGGGACAGTCAACTCATGGCGGCCATTATTAGCTTACAAACCCTTTTATTCGCATTGAGCTTTCCATTGCTGATGCAGCTATTGTTCTAATTTTTTTAGGTTGAAGATCATAAAAAAGCCTACACAAGGTAGGCTTTAAGGCTTAAGCAAATTTTGCCAAGACTTCTAAGAATCCATCACATTGACGTGGGTATTCAGCAATCACATCATGAATCCGTTGACCTTGCGGATTGGTTGCATTGACATTGCGACCATCTGCGAAAAATTGAGTTAACAAACGTTGGTAGTCCGTTGGGCGCATATGTTTGAATGCGTGGTAAAGAACATGAAAGTCAGCATTAACTCCTGCAGGAGGAAGCTGATTTAAATAGGCAAAAACGCGCTCATCCGACCAT
Source organism: Acinetobacter sp. AM (assembly GCF_003105055.1). Taxonomy (NCBI): domain Bacteria; kingdom Pseudomonadati; phylum Pseudomonadota; class Gammaproteobacteria; order Moraxellales; family Moraxellaceae; genus Acinetobacter; species Acinetobacter sp. AM. Next base: position 10,094 of record NZ_QETG01000020.1, read on the forward strand.
TCTTCATTAAACGTTGCTGGCTGAGATAATGCCATCGCAAACTCCTTGGTATATTCTTTTCAAACTAAAAAGGCAAAATAGCTGACACTATTTTGCCTTGAATCCATTTGCTTGACTAATCAGATTTCAGATTATCGCTCTTCAGGCAAATTGATATTCATCTCCAACATTTCAATATTCGCTTCTGAGCGAACAGACATTTGGATATGTTCTTCATCGACCCCACGAACATAGCGGTTGACCACTTGCATGATCTCTTTTTTCATTTGGTCAATTTTATCTTGGCTTAAGCGTTTACCTAAGCCTTGTTCAGAAGCAACAATGACTTTCAAACGGTCTTTTGCCATTTGTGCACTTGAAGGTTTTTCGTCATTACTAAATAATTTACTCCAGAAGCCTGCCATATTTACGCTCCAAATAATCGTGCTAACCAGCCTTTAGGTTTGACTGTGATGTGACGGTAAGGACGTTCTTCACCAAGGAAACGTGCAACCAAGTCTTCATAAGCTTGTCCAGCTTCTGCATCTTGGAACAAAATGACAGGTTTACCTTCGTTAGATGCTTGTAAAACGCTTTTACATTCAGGCACAACACCCAGTGTAGGTACACGTAAAATGTCTTTCGAAATGTCATCAATGGTGAGCATTTCTTGCTTGTCTGCACGTTCAGGGTTAAAGCGAGTAATACACAAATGTTTGCGTATACGTCCTTCATTTTGTTCTACTTTTTTAGTTTTACTGTCCAACATACCGATAATGCGGTCAGAGTCACGGACTGAAGAAATTTCAGGGTTGGTCACAATAATCGCTTCATCTGCATGGTACATGGCTAGAATTGCACCACGCTCAATCCCCGCAGGAGAATCACAAATAATGTAATCGAATTCTTGAGATAATTCGTCCATTACACGTGCAACACCTTCATCGGTTAACGCATCTTTATCGCGCGTTTGTGATGCCGGTAAAATGTATAAGTTCTCAATATCTTTATCACGAATAAGTGCTTGTTGTAATCGTGCTTCGTTATTTAAAACATTCACAAAATCATACACAACACGACGTTCGCAGCCCATAATGAGGTCAAGGTTACGTAAACCTACGTCAAAATCGATAACAACAGTTTTGTGACCACGAAGGGCTAAACCTGTTGCAAAAGATGCACTGGTCGTAGTTTTTCCTACGCCACCTTTGCCTGATGTTACGACAACAATTTTCGCCACCGAATCCACTCCTGTTATGGTAAATCCCCCCTTTAATTAGCGGGGTTTTGGTGTTTATTTATACATTAAAATTCCAAAGCTTTGAATTCGAGCTCTTGGTTTTCATTTAAATAAATGTGTACGGACTTCTTTACGACATGGGGTGGAATATCATCGGCAACACAATATGTCCCTGCAATTGAAACCAATTCGGCTTCAAGTGAGTGACAGAAAATGCGAGCAGCACTGTTTCCACCAGCACCTGCGATAACTCTACCACGAGCACTGCCATAAATATGTATATTTCCTGAAGCAATTACTTCTGAACCGCTATTTATACCTGCATTGACGATAATATCGCCATGATCTTGGATTAAACATTGGCCTGTTCGTAAGATTTCATCGTGATACGAGGTAATATGTCCAATATTACGTGGAAATGGAGATGCCTTTTGTGTATTTTCGATTGCTGCTTCTGGTGCTTGCACAGCCGTTTCAACCACTTGTTCTTGAGTGGCTTTAATACGTTGTAACGATTTACTGTCGGCAGGAAGTACTGGAAATTGAATCGCACGTGCTTCATCCCCCAGTAAACCTTCAATCACCGCCATGGGTTGTAAATCTAAATCGAGCAGCAGTTGAATTAGGGCAATCAGCTCTTGTTCAACAGTACTGTCTAAAATCACCAGAGCACCATGCGTTGTGCTGTCTTGAAGTAATTGGGTCAGTTGTTGACGAATGGCATTATGGTCATTTGTGTCGAAGGTTAATCTACTAAAGTTAACCATTCTACCGGTGATCCGAATATCAGCCATATTTTATCCTTAAGACTTCGAAGCTATTGGTTTTATGCCGAAGCGATGTTGTAAATAGAGCAAATCCTAGAACAAATTCTTTGAATTCTCTAGCCAAGTTTGTAACTTTTTTATCTTAATGCTTATTCTTTAGCTTGATCGAGCTCTTCAAGGTCTTCTAACCATTGTTTTACTTTCACTTGCTTGCGAATAGCGTCCAAACTTTCATATACAGCAGACTCAACCAATTGTTCTAATGCCTGATTATCAATATTTAATTCGCTGACTTTTTCAGCAATCAGTTTATAGGTATGGTTGGGCTGTTCGGGGCTGCCAGATATCAGCGGATCCAATATTCCATAGGTAATATTTTCTCCGAGACGTTGCCCAATGCTCTGAATTTGATGTTCAATTCGCCCACCGACAATCGGGATTAAGCGTAATAGTTGAGTGAGTTCAGGGGTATCTTCAATGGCTTGATTCACAATGGCGCCAATATTTTGAGCAATCAACGTTTGGCGTTGCTGTAATTCCGTTGCCAGTGACTCTTGTAACAGCTCTGCTAAAACTTGAGCAAATAGGGTGCGATGATGATCGACCAAATCATGAATGATTTTTTTATGGGTTGAACTGGTATTCAGTTCATGTCTTACCCCATCCAATACCGTAATAACCACTCGGTCAGACAGTTCTTCCATAATCACACGGTAATAAAATTTTGCTCTTTTTTGAATGGATTCAGGAATAACGTTATAACCCAATTCATGTAGATGAAAAATAATAATCCCCGCACGAAATAATCGTAGGAAACGCAGATGTGGAATAATTGCCAGTACTTCATACCAATGGATAAACGGAAAGAAAAACCAGCGGCGATGATGGCGATAAATGATAGCAATCACCCAACGCACCACAAGCTCAGTAATTAAGAACAAAATAAACCAAGCTTCGGTGGTAATGACCCACGGATGTAGATGAGTACGATAAAAATTGAGCACTTCATCTAAATGAATCGAATTTAGGAACCAGCCACCAATATTGCTCATTAAGAAAAAATTGGCAGCTAAGCAGAACAAGTTAAAAATGATCAGGAATACCATGAAGGTGTCATAGATCAGATAGAGTTTGAATGACCAGCTCTGTGGATCGACACGATGATACTTTGATTTGGGTACTGACTTGTTCTGCTTCATAGGATTACACCGGACTCATTTCAGCAGTTGTTAAATATTGCGCTTTCATTTGACTAATTAACTGATCTTTTTCAGTCCAGAGATGATCGACCCATGCTTGGAAGCGCGCACGATATTCATCATCATCTTCATAGTTTCCGCCTAGAACCCAGTCAGGAATTTCGATTTTGCGTAAATTCACAGCAATACGACCCACTTCACCTAGCCAGAATTCGCCATAACCTGGTGCACCATCTGGATAAACAATCGTCATATCCACAAACGCATCAATTTGATCACCTAAAATATTCAAGGCCAATGCAAGTCCGCCTGCTTTGGGTTTAAGGAGATTTTGGTAAGGTGAGTTTTGTTGCTGATGTTTTTCAGGAGTGAATCGTGTTCCTTCCAAATAATTCAGTAAGGTAAAAGGTTGGCTTAACAATTGTTCACAGGCTTTACGCGCTTCTTCCATGTCTCGGGTTTTAAGCTCAGGATTTTTCTCAATTTCTTGTTTAGTATGTCGCTTCATCATCGGGAAGCCCAAAATTTTGAAGGCTTGTCCAACAAAGGGAATAAAAATGAGTTCCCACTTGGTGAAAAACCGCGTTAATGGCATACGCGTGAGTCCAAAATATTGATTCACTGTCGTGTCGACCCAACTTTGGTGATTACAGGTCATTAAATAACGACCTTGCATACTCAAATCGAGATTTCTATCGACCGTAATGTCCCATTTTAGATGGGGTAGGACATGATCAATGAGCCAGTTATTGACGCCTAACCAGCTATTGGTAATTTGAATATTGGTTTTATCGACTTTCTGCGATTGTTTAACTAATTTAGTTAAACCGAGTGCGAGTACTGGTGGTCCATGAAAAAAAGTGCTGCCTGTCATGACAGAGCCAACAGTGAGTCCACGTGTGATTTTTTTTAATATGGGTTGTTTGTTTGCTTGAGATGACATATAAAAAATAATCCTGAGTAAAATCATCCATTATCGTTATTGAATATAGTTGCAAATTCTGAAAATAAAACAAGCGTTGTATTGGGTAAATTATCTCTCATGATTTAATAAACATGTAGGGAATGTGATGAATGTACATTCAGAGTTGGAATTGATTATTACAAAATGTAACCATACAAGCGATTATTTACAAAAAATCAATGGTCTAAGCCATGTTTTTAGGACACCATTTCAAACATAAACAAAACACACAAAATGGAGGCATGTCATGCGTGCACTATTAATTTCATCAGCAGTAGCAGGGGCGTTAGTTCTTTCAGGTTGTCAATCTACTGGCAATGGTATGGAATATGACAAAGCGGCAATCGGTGCAGGTCTAGGTGCATTATTGGGTGCAGGTCTTGCTTATTCAAATGCAGACAAAGATAAAATGGGCCAAGCAGCAGCGATTGGTGCTGTAGTGGGCGGTGGTGCTGGTCTGTTATTAGACAAAAAAGAAAAACGTCTTCGTGAAGAACTTGCGGGTACTGGTGTTGATGTAGACCGTAACCAAGATGGTTCGATTAACTTGGTTATGCCAAGTGTTACCTTTGCAACCAATTCTTCTACCATTCAACCGCGTTTCCAAACAGCATTGAATGATGTTGCGCGTGTATTACGTGAAGATGGTACAGCGAACAAACTTGCACTTGTAATTCATGGTCATACTGACAACACTGGTACAGATGCGATTAATAATCCATTATCTCAAAACCGTGCGAACTCTGTGTTGAACTATTTATCCTCTCAAGGGATTGCAAGCTCACGTATGACTGCACGTGGTTACGGTTCTTCTTCACCAATCGCGAGCAATGATACTGCTGCGGGTCGTGAACAAAACCGTCGTGTAGAAATTACAGTGTATGAAACAAAATAATTAATATTTTGTTTGCTTAGAAATCATTGAGTTTCGAAAAAGCCACCTAAAGGTGGCTTTTTTTATGAACAGATAATCGTCATTTTAGGTTAGGCATCTGGGGGTTTGATGTCTATAATCTAGTTCGGATTAAAAAGAGGAAACACTATGTCGCTGGCAAGTCAGTTAAACGACAAGCAACTTGAAGCCATGAAATATACTCAAGGACCCTTGTTAGTACTTGCAGGGGCTGGTTCGGGTAAAACTTCAGTCATTACCCGTAAAATTGCTTATTTGGTCAAACACTGCGGGATTCCTGCTTATCGCATTACCGCGATGACCTTTACTAACAAAGCCGCACGTGAAATGAAAGAACGTGTGACAAAGTTGTTGTCGCGTGAAGAAGCAAAAGGGCTCTCGGTTTCGACCTTTCATACCTTCGGTCTAAACATGTTGCGTTTAGAGCTGAAACACACACCATTAAAAAATAATTTTTCTATTTTAGATGCAGATGACTGTAAGCGTATTTTGATGGACTTGATGCACCGTGACAATTTATCTGGTGCTGAAAGTAAAGAGCTGATTGCCAAAGCCATGAAGATGATTTCAGACTGGAAAAATGATTTGATTCCACCTGAACAGGCACACATTACCTGTGAAACCGCTGAAGATGTTCAGTTTGCGCACTTGTATCAACTGTATGAGCGTAATTTACGGGCGTATAATGCAGTGGATTTTGATGATCTGATTGTAATGCCAACACGCTTGTTGCAAGAAAATCAAGAAGTAAGAGATCGTTGGCAAAATCGCATTCGCTATTTGTTAGTCGATGAATATCAAGATACCAATACAGCACAGTATATTTTGGTGAAACTCTTGGTCGGTGTGATGGGGCAGTTTACGGCTGTGGGCGATGATGACCAATCGATCTACGCATGGCGTGGGGCGAAGCCAGAAAATATGGCTTTGCTAAATGAAGATTTTCGCAATTTAAAAGTGATTAAACTGGAGCAGAACTATCGTTCGACCAGTCGTATTTTAAAAGCGGCGAATACTGTAATTGGTAACAATCCGCATATTTTTGATAAAAAGCTTTGGTCAGATAAAGGCCATGGTGAAGTCATTCGTGTGATTACCTGCCGTAATGATGATGATGAAGCAGAACGGGTCGTTAAAGATCTGATCACGCATAAGTTGATGAATGGGAAAAATTGGAAAGATTATGCCATTTTATATCGGGGTAACTTCCAAGCACGTATTTTAGAGACACAACTGCGTCAAATGCAGATTCCCTATAAGTTATCTGGTGGTCAGTCCTTCTTCGCCCGTGCAGAAATCAAAGATATCATGAGTTATCTACGTCTAATTATTAATCCTGAAGATGACAGTGCTTTTTTACGTATTATTAATACGCCAAAACGCGCCATTGGACCTGTTACTTTAGAAAAGCTCGGTTTATTTGCACAAGAAAATCATTTGTCTTTATTGACGGCAGCGGGCGACCAACGCTTGACCATGGTTATTCCGAAAAAGGCCACCACGCAATTGGCTGAATTTGCCGAATTTATTGCCAATTTTACGCGCGAATTGCTGGAAGATGATGAGCCTGTACCGATTATTCGACAAATGATGTTTGAAGCAGGCTATATCGACTATATCAAAGAGTCGGCTGCTACACCTGCACAGGAAAAAACCAAGCTCGACAATATTGAAGTGCTGTATACCAGTATTCAAAGTTTGATTAATCGTGCAGAAGATGTCGATGAGCGCAACATTGAAAGTGTAATTCGCAAAATGGTGTTGCTGGATATGTTAGAGCAACAACAGGAAGAAGAAGACACCGATAAGGTCAATTTGTTGACTTTGCATGCTTCGAAAGGCTTGGAATTTCCATTCGTGTATTTGATTGGTTTGGAAGAAGAACTACTGCCTCATAAAAACTCGATTGCGGCTGAAACGGTTGAAGAAGAACGCCGTTTGATGTACGTAGGAATTACTCGAGCACGTCAAGGTTTAACCATTACCTTGGCAGAGCAACGTAAAGCGGGTGGGCAAATGCGTCAAATGACTCCAAGCCGCTTTTTAGATGAATTGCCACAAGATGAATTGGAGTGGTTGGGACGCAAGAAAAAGCTCGCGGGTAATGTCGATCCGAAGCAGCAAGCACAACACTACCTCGAAAATTTACGCGCTTTAATTAAGCGTTGATTGCGATATTAATTTTGAAACAGTAGGAAACAATATGAAGGTTCAAGTTAAAGTTCTAGATGCACGTTTAGGACAAGAATGGCCAATGCCAACTTATGCAACGCAAGGTTCTGCTGGTTTAGATTTGCGTGCATGTGTGACTGAACCCACTGTCATTGAGCCGGGTCAAACGGTACTGGTTAAAACAGGTTTAGCTATTTATATCGAAGATACAGGCTTTGCAGGTCTGATCCTACCGCGTTCAGGTTTAGGACATAAACACGGTATCGTTTTAGGTAATTTGGTGGGTTTAATCGACTCAGACTACCAAGGTGAGTTGATGGTTTCGGTATGGAACCGTGGTCAAAACGCGTTTACCTTGGAACCTGGTGAACGTTTAGCACAGTATGTACTTGTTCCAGTGGTGCAAGCAGAATTTGAACAAGTAGATGAATTTGTGGCGACTGAGCGTGGTGCGGGTGGCTTTGGGCATACAGGTAAAAACTGATGTTGATATGAAAGAGCCTTCGGGCTCTTTCATTCTGAAATATAAAAGATTTTATTTAATTTCAATTTATAAGTTGTCCACAACACTTAAATAGTATTAACAGTTCAATTCTATTCAGATATAAACTAGAAATATTTTAAAACATTTACGTTGTATGAATAAGACGAATTTTTAAAGTGTTCGTTGGATTCAGAAGTTACAAATATATGAATATTCAACAACCTATATTTCCATGGCAAGTCTTTCGTGCCTATGATATCCGTGGAAAAGTAACCTTATTAACACCCGAATTGGTTGAAGCGATAGCTCATGGTCTGGCCTGCCAGTACCAACAAGCCGCTCAAACCACTGTGGTGATTGGCTATGATGCTCGACTGAGTAGCCCAGCTTACGCCCAAATAATACAAAAAATATTTGAGAAGAAAGGGTTTCATGTCGTGAATGTGGGTTGTTGCTCTAGCCCAATGTTGTATTACTCTGCGCGCCAATTTGCAGGCAATGGTATTATGGTGACTGCAAGTCATAATCCGAAAAGTGACAATGGCATCAAGTGGATTATGCAAGGCGAACCGCCGTGCCCTGAAATGATCCAACAAGTGGGTTATGTCGCGAGCTTACAGTTTTCCCCTCAACGTAAAGTCCCTTTAACCCATGTTCAGCATCAGTTTGATGTGAGCTATTGTTTGAAGTATCAGCAAGCGATCTTAGAAGATATTCAACTGAAACGTCCTTTCCATGTGGTGATTGATGGTTTACATGGTTCGGCAGGGCGCTGTGCCGTTTTGGTTTTACAAAAGTTAGGTTGTCAGGTGACGGCACTGCGTTGTGAATCTAATGGAGATTTTCCTGATCATGCCCCTGATCCATCGCAAGCCAGTCATTTAATTGCTTTGACCGAAACAGTTCGACAGCAACACGCAGATATTGGCATTGCGCTAGATGGGGACGGTGACCGACTGGTATTGGTCGATGAGCATGGCAGTATTATTGGTGCGGATCGTTTATTGTCTTTATTTGCCGAAATGTGTCTTGCTACGCATCCTCAGCATGAAGTGGTATTTGATGTGAAATGCTCGACCATGGTACGCAATACCGTGTGTGAATTGGGTGGGCAAGCCAAAATGATTCGTACAGGCAGTAGCTTCTTAAAGACATATCTCATGCAATCGCGTGGAAAGGCGGTGTTTGGTGGGGAATACGCTGGACATTATGTGTTTAATGATGGTCGTGGTTTTGGTTATGATGATGGCTTATATGCGGCATTACGTGTACTTGAATTTTTAAGTCAAGATCCAGATTTCACGCTTTCACAAGCACTAGCCAAATATCCTGAGCGTTGTAGTACCGAAGATACCTATATCAGTACTTATAGTACTGATCCTAAAACATTATTGGCCGATATCGAAGTCCAGAGCCATCACATCGCTGCTCAATTGAGTAAAATTGATGGTGTACGGCTTGATTTTGAAGATGGTTTTGGCATTATTCGAGCATCCAATACTGGCGAATATTTTACTGTTCGTTTTGATGCGGATAATCCTGCTCGTTTAAATGATATTCGGCAATCATTTGTTTCCATGTTAAGTGATCGATATCCTAAAATCGCGCACGACATTTTAAATGCTCATTGAGGAGAGAGGCGAATGCCACATCAGCAGACTGGCATCGACAAAGCACAAATTTTGACTGAAGCTTTGCCGTATATTCAACGTTTTTCGGGTAAAACGCTGGTCGTAAAATATGGCGGCAATGCAATGACCGATCCAGAGCTAGAAAGCTCATTTGCACGTGATATTGTGTTGTTAAAAACCGTCGGTTTAAACCCAATTGTGGTGCATGGTGGTGGCCCTCAAGTGGACTCTTTCCTAAAACAATTGGGTCGTGAGTCTGACCGTATTGATGGTATGCGTGTAACTGACCCTGCCACCATGGAAGTGGTAGAAATGGTGTTGGGCGGCAGTGTGAATAAATCCATTGTGAACCTAATTAACCAACATGGCGGTCGTGCCATTGGTTTAACAGGTAAAGATGGCAATTTAATTCGCGCACGTAAATTGTTGATGCAGAAAAACCAAGAAGATGGTTCGGTAAAAGAAATCGATTTAGGTTTGGTGGGTGAAGTCGTTGGTGTGAAAACTGATGTACTGGAAATGTTTACCCAAAGCGATTTTATTCCCGTCATTGCCCCATTGGGTGTCGATGATCAAGGCAATACCTACAATATCAATGCTGACCTTGTAGCAGGCAAAGTGGCTGAAGCACTGGGTGCGGAAAAGCTGATTTTACTCACCAATATCACAGGGGTATTGGATGAAAATAAAAACTTACTCACGGGCTTAACCACGCAGGAAGTCGACCGTCTGATTGAAACAGGCGTGATTTATGGCGGCATGATTCCAAAAGTGGGTTGCGCCTTAGATGCTGTTAAAGGTGGTGTAGTGAGTGCACATATTGTGGATGGTCGTGTTCCACATGCAACCTTGTTGGAAATCTTTACCGATCATGGTGTGGGTACATTAATTACCAATCGTGCCAAACACTAATCCATTCGGTTTATCTTGTGTTTAAAGCCAGTCCTTAAGGGCTGGTTTTTTATTGTAGAGATTATTTAACAGTCGTCATTTTTTGGTCATTGTATTGTCATCTGCATTGCCTAGTGTATGAAAAAAGCCAGAAGAGCGCATAACAATGTTTGAAAAGTTGAATCTATATCGTCAAAACTTTACTTTTCCATTACAAAAAAAAGCTGAAAAACAAACGCATCAATACCGCTTTGAATGGGTGGAAGATTTAAAACAATTACATGAAGTCCAGAAATTCCGAGCAGCACAATTTTCCCAACAATTCGGAATTACATTCGATCAAAACATCGATCAGGACTTGTATGATTTTGGCTGTGAACATGCAGTACTGCGTGATAAATACAGCAATGAAATTGTGGCCTATACACGCTTAAAACTCTTGCAAGGACAAGATTTGGCACAGAGCTATAGCGCGCAAGAATTTAAAATTATTGATGAACTGGGGCATTTATCTAATATTGTAGAAATTGGACGAACTTGTGTACATCATCGCTATCGTTCTAGTCGTGCCTTATCCATTTTATGGCTCAATCTCGTTCCTAAAGTACTTTGGGAGATGCGGGCGAAATATTTGATTGGTTGTGTCAGTATTCGCCTACAAGGCAATCAGGCACGTGCTTACTACACGCATCAATATTTAAAACAACTCAGTCCTACACAGACCTGTGCGATTCAACCCCAAATGGCGTATGAGCCGACACATCCTGAATACAGTTTTGCGCAAGATGAAAAAATTCCAAAATTGTTTGATGTGTATTTAAAAATGCACGCCAAACTATCACAGCAAGCATTTTATGATCGTGAATTTAATTGTCTGGATTATTTTGTTTTACTCGAAGTGAATAAAATGGCGAAGAGTTTTGTCATGAAAAAGCCGATTCAGCGTTAAGCATTAAAATTACTGAACCTAGCATAGATTAAGATTTACAAGCCTTACCGTCGTCATGCACAATAAACCCATAATCTATTAAAGTGTTTATAGTTGCTTATGTGTCAGTTGCTCGGAATGAATTGTGCGACCCCAACGGATATTACCTTCTCTTTCCGTGGTTTTTCACAGCGTGCGGGCATTACTTCAGATCATTGTGATGGCTTCGGTATTGCTTTTTTTGAAGACAAAGCTTGTCGTTTATTTGTGGATAATCAGTCTGCGGTTGAATCTCCAATTGCGGAATTGGTACGAAATTATCCGATTAAATCACGCAATGTGATTGCGCATATTCGTAAAGCGACTCAAGGCAAAATTAACTTAGAAAACTCACATCCGTTCATGCGTGAGCTATGGGGGCGTCAATGGATTTTTGCCCATAATGGTGACTTACTTGATTTTGATCCGCCATTAACTGGACATTTCACCCCAATTGGTAATACGGACAGTGAACGTGCATTTTGTTTTCTATTGGATCAATTGGTCGCTAAATTTGGTTATGTCGAGCCATCTTTAACCCAAGTGTTTGAGTTACTGTTAGAAATTGCGCCAAAAATTGCAGAACACGGGACTTTTAACTTCTGCTTATCCAATGGTCAGGCATTATTTAGTTATGCCATTACCAAATTGCATTGGTTGGTACGTGAATATCCATTTAAACCTGCACAGTTGATTGATCTCGATGTCGAAGTCGATTTTAGTCAAGTGACCACTCCTGAAGATCGCGTTGCCGTCATTACGACTGAACCGTTGACGCAGAATGAAGTTTGGCAGGCATTTCAACCTGGCGAAATGATTTTATTCCAATACGGACAACCCATTCAGCGTGCATTTACTCAGGTCGAGCGCTTAGTTCGTGAGCAAGCCAATCCGACGTTAAAACGAATTACTCGCGCTGATCAATATTGAGAGTGGCGCGAGAATTGCAAAATGATGCAACTTGATTGTTAAAATTAACATTTTCATAATTAAAGAAAAAATAAAATTTTGGTTAAAAAATATCTTATTCTTTTAGTCGGGTATAAACAAATTAATATATACATATCATTGTCTTAGCCTATAATTTTCGCTAAAAACCTGAATCCAGACTGATTTACTTGTTTTTTATTTAAATTTAATACCGTTACTATCCTTTTCAAGTAACGAATGATGAATTTTAAATGGGGGCGTATCAAGATGAAATGGGTTCCAGAATATAATACTGGTATCGATGTGATTGATGATCAGCATAAGCGAATCCTTGATTATATTAATGAAATTAATGATATTGCTCTTCACACAGAGCGTGACCGCATTAAACAGATTCTCGATAATATTATTGATTACACCCAATCGCATTTTACTTTTGAAGAATCTCTACAAGAAGAAGCGGGTTATAAATACCGTGTGCCGCATAAACGTGTGCATGATTTATTTATTAAAAAAATTGAATCGTATCGTGACCGTTTTGAAATGGGGCACTCGATTGAAGCTGAATTACATGAAGTCTTAGCGAAATGGTTGATTAACCATATCCAACACGATGATGCGGATTATGTTGGCGCTGTTAAAGAGAACATGATGGGAATTATTAAAGAAAAAGAAAAGAAAAAGGGCAAGAATTGGTTTGCTCGCTTCTTCTCTTAAGTACAGTAAGGTCTAGAATTCAGCAAGGACATGCTGTGCAAAAGAATTAAAAAGTTAAAAAAGAAATAAAAGTATTGGCGCAGCAAGCCATCGAATGCGGTGGTTTGCTTTTCTTTTTGATTTTCACGCATGAGAAAGGCAAAATAGCGATAGATTTTTATTAGGAATGCATCATGCAGGACAATGCTATGTCACGATGGTTATCGCCGCTGATGGCTTTTTGTTTGTCATTCATCATTATTGCCACTGTGGCACCAATAGTGGGAATACAAACAGAGCGTCAACTCGATTTCTGGTTGCTTTGGTTAGGCACTATGTTGGTTTTGGCTTTGCCAATTTGCTATTTAGAAATTGCTTTAGCAAAACGTTCGAAAACTACAGCATTAAATGCACTGTCTAATTTAACACGTGATGCGGATGCATCTCCAAGATGGCGTTTAGTTGGCTGGATGGCGGTGGTGTTTATACCATTTCTAGCCGGTGCGATGTTATTTAGTGTCAGTCAATACAGCGCACAATGGGTGGCTCAAGGCGTTGCCCCACAATATCTGTTTGTGGGATCCGCTGTTGCAGCAGTTATTTTATCTTTAGCACCACGCATGATTTTGGCATTAATCACCGCTGTCGGTGTCATTGCAGCGCTGATTTTTTCACAAGTCAGTGGAACAGCTTTTCCTGCTTGGCAAATGACTGCACTTGAGTTTAGCGAGTGGGGCAGTGCGACTGTATTGGCATTGGTGGCGAGTGGTTTAGGCTTAGGACTGTATTGGCAGACCAGCTTAGTTCAAGCTAAACAAGATACTGCCGCAAGCAAAACTGTATTGCCGATTTGGGTTGCACAGTTGCTTGCCGTGTTGGCATTCGCCTATTTTGCTTTGATTGCACAATTACCTGTAATTGCTTTATTGGTTGCAACGGTTGCAGGGGCGGCATTACTGCTACAACTGGCACGTGAACAACTGGCACAACGTCAGATGATAGTAGCTGTGCAATGGGCGATCATTGTAGCTACAGTTTTGGTGTGGGCAATTCCAGAAATCACGCCAGTTTTTCATATTGTATTGGTACTCTGGGGTTTAGTGATTTGCTTAATTTATGCCATTTTTGCGGGCTGGATTATGAAAATCAGCCATTTGCGTAAAGCCATGAATTTTAGTAATGAGCTGTTTTACAATATTTGGCGTATTGCGGTGCGTATTGTGCTGCCACTGTCTATCATTCTTGCAATTGTGTCGGTATTAGGGCAATTGATCTGATGACGGAGCAAGCCAAAGTTTGGGTGGCTTATGCGACCTCGGAACAACAGTTTCATCTGGAAGTTCCCTTTCAATCAGGTATGACTGCATTAGATGCAATTGAGCAAAGTGGAATTCGAGAGCAAATTGAACTACCTGAAATTTTGCAGTTGGGGATTTTTGGTGTACGTTTGCAAGAAGCTACACAATTGCTGCAAGCGGGTGATCGGGTTGAAATTTATCGGGCGTTGACCATCAATCCAAAGGATATTCGACGTAACCGTGCAGCCAATAACCCTGTGGGACGCTATGCCAAAGGCAATCGCTTTAAAAAATTGAAATGATATGAAAAACCCCTCAATGAGGGGTTTCTTTTTATTTTAAAGCGTCTATAGTGGGGGCGCAGTTAAAATCGCTTCTTTCGATCCAGGTAAACCAGGTTGTGATTCTGGAATCGTTTCTAGACCCTCAATTTTGTTCACAATACCGTTTTGATCGAAGTAAATTTTCAAATGCTGACCATGCGCTGCTGGAATCTTGGCTTTTTTAGCATAAGTTCCTGGGATATAATTGTAGACGTAGTCCCATCGTAATGGATTCAATGGATCTGTAATCGTTGGACTACCGAGTAAGAAACGCACTTGTTGGTGACTCATGCCGACTTGGATTTTTGAGGCTTGGGCTTGTGTTAATGGTGTTCCTTGAGGAATATCTACTTTATAAACGCCCAAGGTCGAACAGCCCGCGAGCAGTGAAGTGACGAATAACGTCAACATGATTTTTTGCATTTTGCTACACTATCCCAAATTAATTTTGATGCATTTGATCCACGGATAGATCATACTGCATCTTAACTTTGTTGCATATTCCAACTTTAAATTTGTTGAGAGAGACCTTTTTACATGCCTATTTCAAACCAAGACTTACGCAAAGCTGGACTTAAAGTTACACTTCCACGAATTAAAATATTAGAATTATTAGAAAATTCAAAACAACATCATTTAAGCGCGGAAGATATCTATAAGACTTTACTCGAACAGGGTGAAGATGTCGGTTTAGCAACTGTTTATCGCGTGTTAACGCAATTCGAAGCTGCTGGTATTATTCAGCGTCACCATTTTGAAAATAATCATTCTGTTTTTGAAATTATGCAAGATGATCACCACGATCACCTTGTATGCCAAAATTGTAATAAAGTTGTTGAATTTACTAACGAAGTTATTGAACATGAACAACATACAGTGGCAGAAAAACATAACTTTACTTTAACAGGTCATTCATTAAATCTGTATGGCTACTGTGATGAGCAAGAATGTCAGGATGCATTACGTAAAAAGTAATGTAACTTAATCACTTGATGAACATAAAAAAAGGCTTCTAAATGAAGCCTTTTTTATTGTTTGATGGGAGTAAATTTTAAATTGACAGAAGGTTACGCATAGCCAATTAAGACACAATTTGAATACGGCTAGAACCAGAACCTATTGGCTGTACCTGAATTTGAACAGGAATGCGCTCATGCATTTCTTGAATATGTGAAATGAGAACCACTTTGCGTCCTTGATTTTGTAATTGGTCAAATGCATTCATCACCATGTGTAAAGATGAAGCATCTAAAGTGCCAAAACCCTCATCAATGAATAGCGATTCAATTTTCATCGAGCCTGCCGCCATATTGGCAATAGCTAAGGATAAAGCCAAAGCGGTCAGGAAAGATTCTCCTCCTGAAAGAGAAGAAACCGAACGAGTTTCACCATCCATATCATGGTCAATAATGGCGAGACTGAGCGAGTTATCCAAGCGTTTTAGGGTATAACGTTGTGACAGTAGCGCCAATTGTTGGTTGGCATATTCGATTAAAATATCGAGGTGATATTGTTGTGCTAAATCGCGGAACTTTTTCCCTGTGGCATCACCCATCAAGCCCGAAATTTTAGCCCAACGATGTTCCTGTTGCTGAATTTGTTGTATTTGGGCTGCGAATTGCTGCTGCTTGGCTAAATTTTGCTGATGTAATTCCAGTGATAATTTGAGTTGATCACGGTGTTCAGTTAGTTGTTGTAATTGCACAGCATTTTGTTCAAGTAACTGCAACAATTGATCATGATTGGTCTTGGATTGATATTGCTGATGTTCATGTAATTGGTTTTGCAGTGTTTTCAATGCATAGGCAGCTTCGCTCAATTGACGATCTGCCTGTTGCAAGGATAAACGCAGTTGTTGTTCCTGAGTTGAGGAAATCGCAAGCAGCATTTTTAAGCGAGGCTCGGAAAATTCACTGTGCTGCGTTAACCACCTTGAAATTTCTGTTTGAGCTTGCTCCAGTGCATGGAGCTGTTGCTGCTGTTGTGCTTTCAATTGTTCCAAGGCATTTTTGTGTTGTTCGAAGTTTTGACGCGCCTGTTCAAAACTGAGTTTGAGCTGTTGGTATTGCTGTTGTAGCTGTTGACGTTGTTGATCATGCTGCTGAAGCCATTCATTGGCTTTAAGCTCGGTTGAGCCAGTCATGTTGATAATGAGTTGCCGAGCTGCTTCAGCATTGTGCTTCCCTTTGGCTTCAACCTCTTTCAGTTGTTGCCCGAACTCGATGTGCTGAACAGTCAAACTGCTGAGATTTACTTTGAGAATATTCAGTTGTTGTTCAGTTTGTTCTTTTTGCTTATTGAAGCGATCACGCTGTTCAATTTGCTGCGCACGTTGTTGTAAATACTGCATTGTTTGTTGTGCTGTAGACAGCGGATGCTCGACCCATGCAGCTTGTTCATGTGGCGCTAGACAATCAATAATCTGCTGAATTTGCTGTTGCCATTGCTGTACAGATGCCAGTTGATGGGTATTGTGTTGAATACGTTGTGCCAGTTGCGACTGATCTTTATGTGCTTGATTGAGCCGTTGTAAATCCAGTTCCGCCTGCTGTTTAAGCTGAGTACTTTCTGCAAGGCAATGTTGTAGTGTAGTCAAGATTTCCTGTTGAGGATGAGTTAAATCTAGAACTAGCTCGGATAGTGCGAGATGTTGTTGTAATTCATTTTTTTGTCGTTCTGATTTTTCATTGAGTTGTTGTAATGAATGTTGCAGTTGGACGTGCTCGGCGCTCATTTGAGTCAGTTGTTGTTGAGCTGTTTGCCAAAGCTGTAGACATTGTTGTTCCTGTTGAATCGCCTGTTGTTCTTGCTGTTGTTGCAGTTCATACAATGCCTTCGAGACTAGATTTTCATCATCACGATAGGGGTGTTCTGTACTGCCACAGACGAGGCAGGCTTCCCCTTGTGTTAATGCTGCACGTAAATGTTCAATATTTTCGGTATGTAACAAGCGCTGTTGTTGTAAGAAACTTTGTAATTTTTCTCGTTCCTCTTTTGCCGCCTGAAACTCGATTTCTGCTTGTTTGGTGCTTTGCTGAAGTTGTTGCTGCTGTTGTTGAATGCTGTGCAATTTGTCCGTCAGATTCAGGATTTCATCGGTTAAGGTAAAGAAATACTCCAGTTTTTGCTGAGTTGAATCCAGTTGATTGAGTCGAGAGAGTTGTTGCTCTTTGTTTTTCTGTTGTTGTTCTCGTTGCGTTTCAATTTGAGCCGTCGTCCCAAATTCTGCGACTAATTTTTGTAGCAGAATTTTGTCTTGATCAAGCTGTTGCTGTGCTTGCAGGATATTGCCTAAAGTATTTTCAACTTTTTGATAGTGTTGAATAAATTGCATGAGTTGCTGAAGATGAGCATTTAAACTTTGATCTAAAGTTGCAAACTGATCGCTATTTTGCAGTTGAGTTGCACAAAATTGCTGTTGTGTGATCAAGTGTTGTAATTGTTGTTCAAATTGCTGTTGCTGTTCGAGTAAAGGTTGCTGCTGCATATCCAATTGTTGCAAACGACTTTTGGTCTTTTTATATTCATCGGCAATATAGTCACGTTCTTGTACATATTTACGAACATCACCCAGTTCTTGCTGATGTTGTCGTTCGAAATCTTGTAATTGGTGCAATGCTGTTTCAGCTTGGTTAAACTGATTTTTCTCTTGTTCAAATTGAGTGACTAGGGCAGTAAAGTGCTGTTGTTGTTGCTGAATTTGTGGTTCAAGCTGTTGCAGGCTGTTTAGAATTTGTTGTTGCTGAAAGACAACGGGGCGTATCGCAGAAAAAGTTTCGAGTTGGCTCAGTTGTTGGCGATCTTGTGCTAAGGCTGTATGTGCTTGTAGTTGGGTTTCATACTGTTGCTGTTTAAGCACAATATCTTGTTCTAATTTATACAGTTGCGTAAACCATTGCTGTTGTTGAAGATACTGTGATTTTTCCTGCTCGAGTTTTTGATAATGCTGTTGTGCAGTTTCATATTGAGTGCGTAGCGCTGTAATTTCTTCTTCGGAGCGAATTTCAATATGACCTAAAACATTTTCCAGTTCCTTGCGTTGTGTTGCAATCGATTTGGTTTTTTCATAAGCCAGTTGTCCAATTTTACCGAAAATGCTGGAATTGGTTAGATATTCCAATAATTCGCCCCGCTCATTGTCGCGGGCTTTTAAAAAAGCAGTCACTTCAGACTGTGCCAATAACACTGCACGGGTAAATTGTTCAAAACTGAGTTGGGTAATCTGTTGAATATGGGTTTCTACCGCTTTACTTTTATCGGCAATCACCACATTGTCAGTTAAGCATTTTAAATAGCGTTGTACATTTTGAAGTTTGCCCGAAGCACTTTCACGTGCGCGTTTGACTTCCCATCGTGCCAAATAACATTTTTGGTCTTGTGCGATAAAACATAATTCGGCAAAACCATGCCCCGTACCACGACGCAAAACCGTGAGTGGCGAATTGGTCAGTAATTCTGAGCCATCACTATCGAGTAACTTACCATCACTGTCTTTTAGGCGTGGAATTTTATTGAATAGCGCTAAACACATGGCATCTAAAATAGTAGATTTCCCCGCACCTGTTTTACCTACAATAGCGATTAAACCTGCACTGGCTAGCGGTTCAGCATCAAAATCAATCAGATGTTCACCCGCGAGAGATGCCAGATTTTTAATTCGAATAGATAAAATTTTCATGGCAACCCTTTAACCGTTTTGTTCGTCTTCTAAAGTTTTTTCTGCTTCGTGTACCAAACTCATAAAATCATTTAGGACATCATCATCGGCAGCATAACCTTGTTTTTCCCATACATTTTGGAACAGTTGTACAGGGGTCGGCGGTTCAAGCTGTATGCTTTGCGCATTCGAGGCATCTTGTTCTGAAGATAAATATTGGCGTGAAATTCGGACCAAACGATAGCGATTTTCAGGTAACGCCTGTTCAAATTGCTGGCGTAAATTGGGAGGTGGAGGCGTCAAGCTATGATATTCAATGTCGACATATTCACGTTGATCAATATCTTCTATTTCACCTGTCGCTAAATTGCTAAGTTGTTGCAATACATCATGCATTTCGCCGCGAATGCGATGGAGAGCAATACTGCGTGGAATAGGCAATACTTCAAGCTGTAAACGTTCTGGAGGTTCGAGTTGTGGATCGATGGTAATTTCTAAGACTTGGTGTTTGTAATTGACTTCACTGAAGGACAATGGAATGGGAGAGCCACTATAACGAATATGGTCTTGTCCAACCTTTTGCGGTTTATGCAAATGACCTAATGCCACATAATCAATTACCTCATCAAACAGCGCCGTTGAAAGTGCTTCTTCATTGCCAATAATAATCGGGCGTTCTGAGTCTGAGGTTTCCGCACCTTGCATATGGGCATGCGACATCAGGATTAGGGCCTGATCATTCGTTTTACGTTGTTTGGCTGCCGAAATGAGCTGTTGATGTAAATGGGTGATAGCAGCTTTGCTGTCACTGGTTTGCTCATTGATTCCTGTAATTTCGGCAGGACGTAAAAATGGCAGGCTTAAGCACCAAGCCACAATCTGCTGTTGTTCATTATAAATTGGAATGAGTAAACGATTTAAATCGAGCTGTCCTTCGGTATTTTTATGAATGACCCCAACAGCTTTGGCATTGTATTTAGATAACAGTGGTTCCACCTGTTCAATACGATAACCCGAGTCATGGTTCCCTGCAATCATGAGGGTTTGCATGTGCGGAGCCACCGCATGTACATCTGCCAAAAATTGATAAAGTTGCTTTTGCGCACTGGATGCGGGGTTAATCACATCAAAAATATCCCCTGCAATAAGTAGTGCATGTGGCTGTTTTAATTTAATTTGATCGACTAACCACGTTAAAAACTGTTCGTGTTCATACTGACGGGAGTGGTTATAAAAAAATTGTCCCAAGTGCCAGTCAGAAGTATGAAAAAAGCGAACAGTCATGTGATCTCAAAGCGTGAAAATACCGTGTATAACTTAGCATATTTTACATGCCCAGATATGCAGTAGATGATTAAGGCGACGGTTTTAGTCGCAAGAAAATCATCCTTTAAGCCGCGTTTGGATCGAGTTGTACCAAGCCAAAAGTGTTGTGATCTGGGTCGATAAAATAGCCTTGCCAGCATTTATTTGGAATAGCGAATTTGGGCATGGCTTCTTGTCCACCCAGCGCCAAGATTTTTTCAGCCGTTGCATCAAAATCTTCGACTTGAATGGAACACGTAAACGCATTGGTACCACAATGTGTCGGTGGCGTTTCCACGGGACGCTTTAATAAACCGCCATGTAGATTCGCTGTATCAATTTGATAATATTCGATGGGTAGACCTGCAACCTTGGTAAATGTCCAACCAAAGATCGCTTGGTAAAATTGAAGATCACGTTCAGGGTTTGACGATTGAATTTCAAAGTAGACCAAAGGTTGCATGACCTTCATTCCTATTTTTATTGTTCTGAAAAATAAAGACCGACGATTCGAGTGATGATGAAATCGTCGGTCAAAAAACGGTGGATACATCAAACTTTTAAGCTGCTGTTTTAAAAGTTTAACGTTCACGCCAAGCTTATTGCTTTTGGTAGAAGGTCGCCGAAAATATTGTGGATGCCGGTACAAATTGACGGTTTCGAACCTTGTACTCTTAATAACGTGGACAAGTTTGAATTGGTTGACAAGAAAATGAAAAAAGTTTGAATTTTTTTTTATAATAGCGTTTTGCCCTTGTTGAGCTGTACTCATGATACCACTGCGCCGCTATTTTATTTGGTTTTTTGTACTGTGCTTTCTGTTCACATGTATTTGCGGTGTGTTGGCAGCATTAATGCCAAGAGGGATGGGGAGTATACTTACCATAGTGCCTTATTTGGTGGCAATGATCTGGGTATTATTTAAATTCCTGAAACAGCAAAAGCGTGCTCCAACGCAAGCAGAACGTAAACAGTTGACGCTAGGTTTTAGTCTGATTTTCTGGGGTTATAACTTGTTGGGTTTACTGGGCGGAATTTATTTCTTCTCACGTAGCAATCCAACGATTTGGCAAGACTTGTTGTTGTATTTGCAACAACCGCAATTTATGGCAGTGGTATTGATGATGTTCTTGCTGATTGCCATTCCATTATATCTTTTAACTTATTGGTTTTATGGTGCTCAAGCACAACGTATGGTAGACAAAATGTTGGGTTAATGCACATAAGCTTGTATTTATTGTCTTTCTCATTTATAGATAAATCATCTAACCAAGAGATTGTTTTATGTACAAGCCTGTGGTGTTGATTACTGGAGCTTCTGGGTTTATTGGTTCTTATTTAGTGCCTTATTTATTAAAACGAGATTTTCAAGTCATTGGGATTTCAAGGAAACCACAAGCTCAAACGCATCCTGATTTAAGTTGGGTTCAGCACTTTGATGAACTGCAACATCAAACCATTGATTATGTCATCAATTTGGCAGGGGAAAGTATCGCCGAAGGTCGATGGAGTGAACAACGTAAGCAGAAGTTAATTCAAAGTCGAGTGAAAATGACAGAAGCCTTGTACCGTTATTTACAACAACGGCAAATTTTCCCGAAATGTATTTTGTCGGGTTCTGCGGTGGGATACTACGGTATTGATGCTTTGGAGCAATGGCAGCAAGTTTGTACAGAAGAATCACCTGCTCAAAACATTTTTATGTCGCAACTTTGCCAACAGTGGGAACAGGCAGCGTTGGCAGATACTCAACAAAATACCAAGATTATGCGTTTAGGTATTGTGTTTGGACGTGGCGGTGGCATTTTGCCCAAAATGCTGTTTCCAATTAAGTGGAATCTGGTCGGACGTATTGGCCATGGGCGGCAGCCCGTGGTTTGGGTACACATTCAGGATGTACTACGTGCGATGGAGTTTATTCTGACCCATGAGACTGAACAAAAAGTCTTTAATGTGGTAGCGCCAGAAAAAGTGACACAGAGTCAATTTGTGAATATTGCAGCAGTCAGTTTAAAACGACATCCTTTGCTAAGTATGCCCGCTTGGGTTTTTAAAAGTCTATTGGGGGAGCAATCACAATTGATTTTAAATGGTCAATTTGTGCAACCCAAAGCCCTTCAACAAGCAGGGTTTGAGTTCAAGTTTCCGACTTTAAAAGAAGCATTAAATGATTTGCTTTGATGTGGAGCAGTGTTTTAACTGGTCATTATTTCAGGTTTGAGCAATTGTGCAGGGCTATAAGTCGCCGCATTCACATATGTTGGCTGCTTCAACATAAGCTGACGTAACAGTTGTGCCGAAGCAGGCCCCATACATAAACCGTTTCTAAAATGTCCCAAATTGACCCAGACATTGTTGAGATGAGGTAGTTGACCAATATAGGGAATACCTTCGGGTGAACTTGGGCGTAAACCAGCCCATTTTTGCACTACAGGGAATTGGGCTAACTCAGGCACCATTTCATAAGCAGCTTCTAAAATATTCTGTTGAATCTGCTCAGTGGTTTCGGCATTGAACCCACACTCTTGCATGCTGGAACCACAGACAATATGACCATCCATCCGTGGAATGAGATACATGACTCGACTCATACACATGGTTGGTAACCAGTGGGCAGGAGTTTTAATCAGCGCCATTTGCCCTTGTACTGGGCGAACGGGTAGTTCCAAACCCAGTTGTGCTGACCATAAACCAGACCAAGCACCTGTTGTTAGCACGAATTGATCGGCATAGACTTTTTGTCCTGTTTCAGTTTCTACATATTGAACTTTGTCTTGTTGAATCTGAAACTTGTGAATCGGTGTTTGGTCGAAAAATTGAACCTTCGGATGTTGTTCTAAATAATTCCGCAGAGATTGTAAGAGTCGAGGATTGCGTACATTGGCGATTTCTGGAAAGTAAATCGCATGTTGAAACTGTTCGGAAAGCTGCGGATTGACTAGCTCTAATTGTTCACGCTGCAAGTATTCGCAGTGCTGCATGGGGTCTTGGAATTGAGTTTTATAATTTAAACCGACTTCAAAATCGGCTTCATCCAAAATTAACATGCCTGTTTCATGAATCTGAAAATCAATCCCTGTGACTGGCTGTAATTTTTCATTCCATGTTTGGTATAGGGCTTTACCATGTTGCGCCAAGTGATTGACCGCACGAGGATAGCGCCAAGGATACATTGGGGAAAGAATACCGCCACCTGCCCATGAGGCTTGCCCTGCATAGCTTTGGTTATAAATACTGACCTGACAGCCTTGTTCGACCAGTTCTAAAGCTGACAATAGGCCACTAATGCCAGCACCAATAATGACGATATTCATAAAAATTTGAGATCGATTAGTTCATGGCTTTGAGTTTAAGCGCTGCTTCTTCCGCGAAATACGTCCAAATCCCATCAGCACCCGCACGACGACAGCTCATCAAGGATTCAATAATGACTTGATCGGATAACCAACCATTTTGAATGGCACCCGCTAACATCGCGTATTCACCACTGACTTGATAAACAAAAGTTGGAATACCAAAGGTATCTTTGACTTCACGCACGATGTCTAAGTACGGCATTCCTGGTTTAACAATCACCATGTCTGCACCTTCCTGAATATCCAGTGCAATTTCATGTAAGGCTTCGGCGCGGTTACCGACATCCATTTGGTAATTGTATTTATTGCCACCTTTTAGGTTGCTGGCAGACCCAACCGCATCACGGAATGGACCATAGAAGCTCGATGCATATTTTGCCGAATATGCCATGATATTGGTATAGATATGTCCATTGGCCTCTAAAGCATGGCGAATAGCACCAATACGACCATCCATCATGTCACTCGGTGCAACGACATCTGCACCTGCTTCTGCATGACTCAAAGCTTGTTTAATGAGGCATTCGACGGTTTCGTCATTCAGAACATAACCTGTGTCATCAATAATGCCATCTTGTCCGTGGGTAGTGTAGGGGTCGAGGGCACCATCGGTAATCAGCACCATTTCAGGCAATTCTTTTTTGAGTAAGCGAACGGTATTTTGCACTAAGCCATCGTCGCGCCATGCTGCTTCAGCCGTTAAACTTTTATCTTCTTGTGGCGTAACAGGGAACAGTGCCAATTTAGACACACCCAGTTCTAATAACGTTTCCGCTTTTTTTAATAATAGATCAGCAGAAAGGCGCTGAATCTTCGGCATGCTTGGAATATCTTGGGTTTGGTTTTGACCTGGCAGTACAAATACAGGATAAATCAAGTGATCAGTCGTGAGTTGAGTTTCCCGAACCATGGCGCGTAATTGGTCATTCTTTCGAATACGACGCATACGGGTGGCAGGAAATGCTGGGCGATTGAACGTATAAGTCATAACAATCTCACTGATCAGTATTAAACTAGGCAGTATTGTAGACCCATCACATAGCTTTAGGGGCAAAATGCGGTCGTTTTTTCAAAATTTTAGGTGTTTGAGTAATTTATGAGCGATATGGAAAAGAAATGGACGGGAGGGATCCACTTGGGTTCGAAAGTTGATATTGATGTGGTCTTACAGCAATTGTGTCATGCCTTTAATAGTTCGCCATTTTTCTCCCATAATGGTATGACGATGCGCGTGGTCGATCAGCAGATTGAAGGCTATATTGAAATGCAGCCGTACATGATTGGAAATGTCGCTTTTCAAATTCTACATGGTGGTGTTGCCGCGACAATTCTAGACAGCGTTGGGGGAATCGTGGCAATGGGTGAGCTGTATAAACGCGCTGAACCTGAGCAATTGCCTGACACCATTAAGAAAGTGACGCGTTTGGCAACTGTGGATATGCGAGTCGATTATTTAGCCCCTGGGCGCGGTAAATTCTTTGTTGCCCGTGCAGAAACCTTACGCTTAGGGCGTAAAGGCTGCACCATGCGTATGACTTTGGTAAACGATGAAGATAAAGAAATTGCGACGGCGATAGCGTCTTATGCGTTCTAAAGTAGTTGAAAAGTAAATTATTTTGTTTGAACAGTTCTCTCAAAATAAGTTTTAAGCTGCCATGATAATGGTGGCTTAAATCAATTAATAAACCAATCAGTCTAAAAAATCATTTCTCATATCATGAGTTTTTTATTTAAAATTCCCAGCCAAATTTATATTAAAGAAATGACTTTCTCATCGACACGAATCTTCAGTTTTTAAAAATAAGTAAAAAACTGTTTGAGTTGTAGATTTTGTGGTGACCAAGTCTGTCTGGCTGAAGGAAGAAACGATGACAGAAGCTTCAACGATTCCACCACAATCGAATGCCGCAAATATGCAAGCTAAACGTAAAAAGTCCTTTGCGATATTTGGAACAATACTGGCGATTATTGCCGTGGTTTATGCAGTTTGGGCATTATTTTTAAACCATTTTGTCAGTACGGACAATGCCTATGTTGGTGCAGAAACAGCTTCAATTACCTCAATGGTGAATGGTCAAGTACAACAAGTTTTGGTTAAAGATACACAAACTGTTAAACAAGGTGATGTGCTGGTTCAAATTGATGATCGCGATGCCAAAATCGCAGTTGCCGCAGCACAGGCAGAACTCACCAAAGCCAAACGTCAATACAAGCAAACCCGCGCCAACAGTAGTGCATTGAATTCACAAGTCTTTGTGAGTGATGATGGTATTCACAGCGCTGAGGCACAGGTGCAAAAGGCACAAGTGGATTTAGGCAAGGCGGAAAAAGAATTGCTACGCCGTCAACAACTGAGTACTTCGGGTGCTATTTCTAAAGAAGAATTAAGTACGGCACAAATTGCAGTAGAAAATGCACAAGCAAGTTTGGTGGTTTCACAAGCGACTTTGGCCCAAGCAAAATCAAATCAAAAAGCAGCACAAAGTACTTTGGCGGCTAATGATGCCTTGATTCAGGACAGTAATGAGAACTCAACCCCTGATGTATTGATTGCCGAAACCAAATTAAAACAAGCTCTTCTGGATTTAGAGCGTACTCAAATTAAAGCTCCGCTTGATGGGGTAGTGACACGCCGAAATATTCAAGTGGGTCAACGTGTTGCCCCTGGTACTGTGATGATGATGGTCGTACCTGTGTCACAACTCTATGTCGATGCCAATTTCAAAGAAAGCCAGTTAGAAAAAGTTCGTGCAGGGCAAAAAGTCAGTTTAGTTTCTGACCTGTATGGGGATGCTGTTGAGTTTCACGGTACGGTTCAGGGATTCTCTGGCGGAACGGGTGCTGCTTTTGCCCTCATTCCTGCGCAAAATGCGACGGGTAACTGGATTAAAGTGGTACAACGTTTACCTGTCCGAATTGCCCTTGATTCACAAGAGTTGGCGAAACATCCGCTACGTGTTGGACTTTCAATGGAAGCCAAAATCGATTTGCGTTCGAAGTAATTTCTTATGAACCAGTATCGTCCTTTTGGTGATTTACAAGGTAGCCGCTTAATGCTCGCTGCCTTTGTACTGGCATTGGCGAACTTTATGGTGGTGCTCGACATGACCATTGCCAATGTCTCGGTTCCGCATATTACTGGGAGTTTGGCCGTTTCAAGCTCGCAGGGCACTTGGGTGATTACCTCTTATGCAGTTGCAGAAGCAATCTGTGTGCCTTTGACTGGTTGGCTGGCAGGACGTTTCGGAACAGTACGATTATTTGTGATTAGCCTGATTGGTTTCACCACTTTTTCAGTTTTGTGTGGATTATCCACCAGTTTAGAAATGTTGGTGTTTTGCCGTATTGGTCAGGGGCTGTTTGGTGGTCCGATTATGCCGCTCAGTCAGACCTTGCTCATGCGTATTTTCCCACCTGAAAAACAATCTCAGGCGATGGGTATGTGGGCCATGACTACGGTCGTCGGTCCAATTTTAGGTCCAATTCTGGGCGGTTCGATTAGTGATAATTGGTCATGGCACTGGATTTTCTTTATCAATATTCCCGTCGGTATTATTTGTGCCTTAGCGGCAATACGTTTATTAAAACCTGCAGAAACAGATAAATTCCGTTTGCCGATTGACGCCATAGGTTTAGGTTTATTGGTGCTCTGGATTGGGGCTTTACAGCTCATGCTCGATTTGGGGCATGAAAATGACTGGTTTAACAGTACTTTTATTTGCTTCCTTGCAGTCATTACGGTCATTGGTTTAATCGCATTTATCATCTGGGAGCTGACTGAGCAGCACCCGATTGTGAATATTGCAATTTTCCGTTATCGCGGTTTTAGCGTTTCAGTGTTGTCCTTGGCGTTTGCTTTTGGTGGCTTTTTTGCCAGTATTGTCTTAATTCCACAGTGGGTACAGATGAATTTGGGCTACACCGCGACGTGGGCGGGTTATCTGACTGCCACCATGGGCTTTGGTAGTTTGACCATGTCACCGATTGTGGCAAAACTGGCAAACAAGCATGATCCGCGTGCTTTAGCCAGTTTTGGCTTGCTGCTGATGGGGATTGTAACCTTGATGCGTGCCTTTTGGGTGACCGATGCCGACTTTATGACTTTGGCAATGCCTCAGATATTACAAGGTTTTGCTGTACCATTCTTCTTTATTCCATTGTCGAATATTGCACTGGGTTCAGTCTTGCCACAAGAAATGGCTTCGGCTGCCGGCTTAATGAACTTCTTAAGAACCATGGCAGGTGCCATTGGGGCTTCCATCGCCGTAACCATTTGGGATGACCATGCCAAAGTGGCACGGACTGAAATGGTCGCAAATTTGCACACCAGTGAAGTCCAAAATACGCTCATACAAAATGGTATGACTCATGAAACGGCTTTAGGAGTAATTTCTAACTTGGTCGACAAAGAAGCCATGACCATGTCGGTCGATCATGTTTTCTTTATCTTAACCTTGGTGTTTGTTGTGGCAAGTTTATTGATTTGGCTTGCACCTAAACCGAAAACCAAAGTCACAGGACCGAGTCATTAAGCTTTAGCCCGAGCACCGCAATAGAATATTCGCGGTGCTCAAAAATCTAAATTTCAGATTTTGCTCGTTTTAATGCTGTACGCCATTGATGTAAATGTTGCTGACGCTGATCTTCCGACATTTTAGGCTCGAACATTCGATCCAATTGCCAAGATGCAGCAACCTCAGAAACATTAGAAAAAATCCCCATCTTCAATCCTGCCATTGCAGCCGCACCCCATGCCGTAGATTCCAGCATTTTAGGGCGTAGCACAGGGACATTGAGCATATCGGCTTGAAATTGCATCAACATATCATTGTGACTGGCACCACCATCAACTCTTAACTCTTTTAAGGGATGTGTGATATCAGCTTGCATGGCATTTAGAACATCAGAAACCTGAAAGGCAATGGATTCTAATGCAGCTCGGGCGATATGTGCCTTTGAGGTTCCTCGTGACATACCACAGAGCAATGCACGCGCATTACTGTCCCAATGTGGCGCGCCTAATCCTGTGAATGCAGGAACCAACACGACGCCGTCAGAATCTTGTACTTGGCAGGCAAGTTTTTCAACTTCTGAACTGTGCTGAATAATCCCGAGCCCATCTCTGAGCCATTGCACAATCGCGCCTGCCATAAATACACTGCCTTCCAGTGCAAAGGTATTTTGTTGGTGACATTGCCAAGCCAGTGTGGTGAGCAATTGATTTTGGCTGTATTGAATTTGGTCACCCGTATTAAACAACATGAAGCAACCTGTACCATAGGTATTCTTCGCAGTGCCTGCCTCAAAACAAGATTGTCCAAACAGTGCCGATTGCTGATCCCCTAAAATTCCTGCAATTGGAATTTCTGCACCCAATAATCCTGAGGCAGTATTGGCAATGTAACGATCTGACGAAATGATGGTTGGAAGCACTGAAGCAGGGATGTTGAATAATTCTAATAACTCTTCATCCCATTGTTGGCTTGCCAAATTCATGAGCATGGTACGCGAGGCGTTACTGGCTTCAATCACATGTTCTGCGCCACGCGTGAGATTCCAAACCAGCCAACTATCAATCGTGCCAAAAGCAACATGTCCTTGATTTGCCAGAGTTCTTAAGCCATCGACATTTTCAAGTAACCAAACCAGTTTACCTGCACTAAAATACGGATCGATTCTTAAGCCTGTTTTTTTGTGAATGATGGCTAACAAGTTGCGTTTGGTGAGTTGATCACACCATGCAGTTGCACGACGGTCTTGCCAAACAATGGCTGGTGCAAGTGGAATGCCAGTACGTTTGTCCCAAACCACAGTCGTTTCACGTTGGTTAGTTACCCCAATGGCTTTAATATCCTTTGCAAAGAGATGTGCCGAGGCGATGGCTTGTTGCACCACAGCAATTTGAGTGCTCCAGATTTCTTGGGCATCTTGCTCGACCCAACCTGAATGAGGGGTACGAATTTGAGTTTCACGTTGAGCTGTTGCGTAGATTTTTCCTTGTTCATCAAAAATAATGGCTCTACTCGAGGTTGTTCCTTGATCAAGTGCAAGTAAATAGCTCATGTTTTTATTTTTTAACTCTTGAAATATGAAAGATTACCGCAATAATGTAATAGAACGCAGTTGCTTCTGTAAATACTGTGAAATTACCTCGTAATTTTCGATATTTATGTTATGATTGCTATACACTTTGGGGGTGTTTCTGGCTTCGACGCTGGTGATGAAACTCATAGATGCATGTCGAGAGCGCATTTTCTCTCGTAAATCAAATTTGCATTTTTTAGTCGCAAACGACGAATCATACGCTCTAGCTGCCTAAGGGCAGCTTGTCCGCCTCTCCGAATACTTGTGGTTAGAGAGTCCGACTGAAGCGCACGCACACAAGTCCGTATAAAACCAAGCCTCGGGGTTTTGTACTAAATTAAGAGGATCGCGATTTGTACCCTGTTCGTCGGGTCACAAAGAGTTAAAACAATAGACGATATCTAAGCATGTAGTATTCTCGAGCGTAGTGCTGGCGGACGCGGGTTCAACTCCCGCCACCTCCACCAAAATTCTTTCCGAAGTAATCCGTCGGAATCTAAAAAAGCCTTTAAACTCAATGTTTAAGGGCTTTTTTATTGGCTGTATTGTCCGATACTGTCCTAAGCGATTTGATCCTATTTTTGCTTTGTGTGGGTAAAAATTGGCAAAATTTACCCAGAAATTAACACAACAAATTCTGGTTAAAGATATGTCACTCACAGATGCAGAATGTAGAAAAGCTCAACCGAAAGACAAGCAATATCGTCTATCAGATTCACATGGTTTATCACTGATTATTACAACTAAAGGTCAGAAGTATTGGAATGTCCGCTATACCGTTCATGGGCAGCGTCAATCTGAGTCACTAGGACCATACCCAGAACTTAGTTTGAAAAAAGCTAGAGAAATGGCTTATGAACTTAAGTATAAACATTCAAAATCAGTACTTCATGAGGATATAAAGCCTTTCTTTAAAGAAGTAGCTGAAGATTGGTTTGAGAATCAGAAGGAAACGTGGTCACCAAAACATATTAGCAATGTCAGAGCATCTCTGGATGAATTATATCTTTCATTAGAAAATAAGCGTATTAATCAAATTCAAGCACCTGAAATTTTGCAGATCATAAAAAAGATTGAGGCGAGAGGCTCACTTGAAGTAGCCAAACGTACTTTATCTCGTTGTGGGATGGTGATGAAATATGCCATTGCTCATGGCTATCGTTACGATAATCCTGCCGGTGATTTGGTTTATGCCCTTAAGAATAAAAGGGTTAAAAACTTAGCCTCTTTATCTGCCGCTGAAATGCCTGAGTTTCTCAGACGTATTAAGGCTTATCCTGCTGATGCTCAAACACACCATGCCATTGTCCTAATTATGCTTACAGGCGTTCGAGTAAGTGAGTTACTGCAAGCACGCTGGGAAGAATTTGATCTGGAAGGCCGTAAGTGGGATATCCCTGAAGAACGTATGAAGAATCGTCTTCCGCATCGTGTGCCGTTGACAGACATGATGATTGAGGTACTGAAAGCTTTAAGACTTACCCATAATCAGGAATTACTTTTTCCTCATCGTCTAAGTAATAAAGAATCGATGCGTAGTGAATCTATTTTGGCAGTTATTAAGCGTTCAGGTTATGCCGGTCGAATGACTACACATGGATTTAGATCACTATTTAGTACAGTCGTAAATGAGTCTAATTTGTTTAATCCTGACGCGATTGAGCGTCAGCTTGCCCATGTCCCTCAAAATAGAATTCGATCAGCCTATAATCGTGCGCAATATTGGGATGAACGTATAAAAATTATGGAGTGGTATGGGGAACAAGTAAGAAAGTGGTGTTTTTAATAAGGATGAAATTCATGTAGAGACTCTCTTTGAACATAAAAGTCTCTACATATTTTGAAAATTTTACCAAATCAAATATACACTTAATATTTACAATTCTCTTTCTCGTCACACATTTCCTTAAGAAATATTTGGTGGATGAGTTGCTCTAACATCTCAGATTCTGACAGTTTTTTGAAAGCTGATAGTTCTTCAAGTTCTGCCTTAGCCTTCTTTGTTAGAGGTAGATGGTGAGGTTTTCTTACTTTATCTCCGTCTCTAAATTTTTTTTGACTCCATGCCTTATTAAGTTTATTGATTGTATTTTCATGTAGGATATAATCATAGAAGAATAAATAATCAAGATATGCTGTTATTAACAGTTGGTAATGGTTTTTATTTGTCGGTATGTAATTTATATTTTTAAAATAATAATCAACTCTTTTTAAATATAAGTATGCCCAACTGAGGAAAGTTTCATCTTGGAATTTTTTTGAGCAGTTTTTTTCTTTTATTAAAATCTCATTGTTGAAATACTCAATAGCATTTTCGAGTTTTCGATCTTTCCTATATGTGTTGAGATTGTTTGTAAAATACCAGTGTGCGAGATGGAGATATATTGGTTTCTCATATTCAAAATTAAAAAAATCTTTTTTATCAGATTTTACATAATTGAATGCGAACATACATAATCTTTGATTTTTTTTGATGTCAGTGAGTATTTTTGAGAATGTATCTTTCTTATTATTAATTTTTTCTAGAAAATTCTCGATATTTTCTTTTGATTTTAATTTTTTTATTGAGTTAATTAGATTATTTTTAATTTCATCGAAACTAGAAAAGTGTTTTAAATCATTAAGCTTAGTATATTTTTTTTGGGGGCCATGTTTAATGTCTTCTTTAAAGCGCAGAAATTCTATAGAAATCCAAATAAGATCTTCATCACGATATTTTCCTAGGGTTGCCTTAATCGATTTCGTCAATTCTTCGTCTGGTATTTTATCAATAGTTTTTTCAACGTCCTCATCCTGAATATCTAGACCCTTAACTTCGTGAATATCTAACTCAAAACCTGACATTTATATCTCCTTGTGTAGCAAATCTTGTAGTATTTTTAGAGTAATTATACATAAATTTTTGTGGTGTTTTAAGTGTTTTAAATTTTGAATGAGTGCATATTCAATAGTAGTTTATGGATAAAATTGCTCTTTTTTTTGTTAAAATTTCTTAGTAATTCCTGATTAACAGTAAGTTTCTTGTACTCTTTGAAGTGCTAGAGGATGTGATAACGGAACTACTCAGTTTTGGAGGGTAGGATCTGGGTATGATGAAACTACAAAATTCATGACTTACAGTAAATATTCTTGAATGCTTATTTTCATAAAGAGTTAAATGTGTTGGATGGAAAAAATGGGTCTTTAAAATTCAAGAACTATATAATCTAATAGAATTTAAGCCATGTGGTTTTAATTTTTGATTTTGTGCGGATAAAAATTGCTTCAATTTAATTATTTTTTTTAAATCTTTGATATGGTAGTCTTAGGTTTTTTGGTTATTTTTTTGGTGGTTATTAATATTATTTATATTTAACTTATTTGCTTGATGGTAAATAATTACAGAAGAGTTCCTTTTATGCTTTAAACCATTAAAAGGAACACTCATGTGCCATACAGTAAATGAATCAAAGATCTTGATCGAAATTGAAAATTTTGTTGAAAATATCTCTATCAGGAAACGTAAGCCTCGTAATTTTTATAATCAGTTAACAGAACTGCTTATTCAGTTAAATCAAATTTATAATCCTGATTATTCTTATGTACCTGCAATAGAGGCTCTGAGTGAACTGTTATTGGATTTAGGTGAGTATTTAGATGAGCCTGAATGCTTATATGAGCGCTTAATAAAAATCTCTTTTAAAGATATTCAACGTGATTTCAAGTGGCATTATCGTAGACATAAACGTCAATTACGTCATCATCGTTATAGTGAGTCAGAAAATACCAAGACGCTTGTTAAGCGTATGCAAGAAATCAGTGATAAATATTCACGAATTTTAGTGGTCCGTGTTGATTTAGCTTATCCGCTTAAATTCCAAGATCAGGTTGGTATCTTGGATTTTAAGGATGATATGGATGTACTGCGCACTCGACTTCGTGATCAGGATACAGTTTTTAAAAAATTGATTGCATCCGCATGGGCATTAGAGCAGGGAGAGGACAAAGGCTATCATTGTCATTTGCTCTTGGTTTATAAGGGGAGTGACTATCGCAATGCATATTGGATTGCTGATCAAGTTGGAAAGCTTTGGAGTGATATTACAGAGGGTTTAGGTTGTCATTTTAACTGTCACACATCAGAGTACCTTAAGCAGTTCTCAGATCGAAACCGTTTAGGCATTGGGATGATTCATCGTAAAGACTCGGATGAAGTGAATAATATGTTGAATACCGTGAAGTATTTGGTACGCCCTGAAAAAGAATCGCAGCATTTAAGAGTGAAAACTAAAAAGCGTATGCGGACTTTTAGCTAATAGAAAATAATACAGGCATACATCATCCACATGAAGATCATGGTTCAAATGATCAGGGGCTTATGAATATAGGCCCTTTTTTACTTTTCATTGGAGATGTAAATGATGCTTAAGCATTGTCCTTATTGTCAGTCTACTCGCGTACATCGTATGTTTATCTCTCACCCGAAAGAGCCTTCATCTCAGTTGAATACTCAACCTTTGTTTACTGCTCAATTTGGGCTAGGTATACAAGTGTTTAAACAACTCTGTAAAAGACCACCTTTTGTGCCATGGTGGTTGGGACTGGCTGAAATTTTAATGAAGGGGATGTATTTATATTGGATGGAAACGCAACGGGCTCATTCTGATTCGGGAATTGCCATTGGGTTTTATTGCGAACAATGCCAACGTAGCTTTAATCATTAAGCAGGCAGGTTGATTTTCTAGGCAAATAGAAAAATAGGTCGATGATTTCTCATCGGCCTATCTATGAGCTAAGTAAAATTATTGTGAGTGGTAAAGCAACCAACTTCTTTTTTAACTCAGAATTCATCAAAGAGCGATGTTAACTTACTTACAGCCATGATTCGCTGCTACAGCATCTTGAGTGAACGAGAACCCATTGATTGGTAAATTGGAAATTGTCTTAACATCATAAGCATCGCCCGTAGTTTCAAGAACAATATTGAGTTTATTTTTTACCGTAGTCTTAGGTGTCATGGTATAGGTTGAGCCTTGGCGACCTTCATCAAAATTGAAACAAGCGTGTTTAAATTTGCTCGTTGCTGTTTTGATGGTGTCCTTACCTAGATAAACCGTTTTGCCTTCGATATTAATGAAATTTTTGCTTGGTGAGGTATTCAGCTGATTGACGCTGAACTGGGCTAGACCTTGCTTACTATAGTTAGCATAAAGGCTTAGATTTCCGATGGTCCAGTTGCTGAATTGCGCTGTTCCTGATTCAGGTTGACCAAATTTCTGAATGAGTGTTGAGCGTGTATCACTCGTGGTTACGGTTTTTCCATTAATGCTCATGTGATCAGTAGCAAAAACAGAAGTTGTAAAAGTTGTGAGTAATATAGCGATGATATGTTTATTCATGATGTTTCTCATTTTAAAGGTATTTCATTATTTGGAACGTAAGGCGAGACCGCCGATAATTAATAGAAGCAAAATGCCACCGATCAATTTGCCCACCGACGGAAACATGACAGCAGGCCAAATGACACCTTGCCCTAAGTGATAGGCAAATGACTTATAGCTGTATTGTCCCCAAATGGATTGATAGAGCGTGAAGAGCAGACCAATGATGAAGTATCCACGGATCAGCCAACTCTTAATGGATGGATTCATTTATTTTCCCCAAATGCAAATTGAGCCAGTAAACAAAACAACCCAAATACAATCATCATTGCAATAAAGGGCAGACCTAAAAAACAGACGACTACGATGATGCAGATGATGCCAGCGAGTGTTCTCATGACTTACTCCTTCATGCATTGCAAACCACTTTGGAGTAGGTCGTATTGAAAGGCTTCACTTTGGTGAAGGGTGTAAAGATTGTTCTTGAGTTCATCCTCACCATATTTACTTTCAAGCTTCTTATACGCGCATTTACAGGTAGAACGCTCCATTCCTGTGGATTGGCAACCACTAATAAATTGCCGTTCAGATTTACTGGCACAACCTGAGAATAAGAGTGCTGAGAAAGTGATGGATGTAATGAGTAACGAGGTTTTCATTTGTTCCCCCAAATTTATTGTTCTGTTTTGAAATAGATCGATTCAGCCGATTGCATAAAGAAAAGGCGAGTGTAGACCATCCAAAGGACGGAACTGTCTTTAGCGCAAATTAAGCTGAAATAGGATCTATAATTTAGGCCGAGGACCAAGGGATGGTATTCAAAGGCTTAAGAGAAAATAAAAGTGAGAGGTACTGCTTAGTCATGGTTATGACTCCTTAGGTATTTAAGAAGTTCTACCAAATTACTGCTAAATAATGGTGGCAGAACGAGAAGGGGTTAGCAGACTGAACCTAAGAATCAGCACACCCGAAGGTGTCCCCCTCCCGTCCTACCGCAGAGGGGAGCACGAGGGCACACACCAAAAGAAAAAATCTTTTAGTGCACTTAGGAAACGGTCTGCTAAAACCGACTGGCAATGTAGGCCAGCACCCAAATCATAATCGTAGAGTTTAAAGGGGTCAATGATTGGTCGTAGATTTCGATTAAAAGATGTCAAAATTTATGGACATGAATTAAATAAATTTCAGATATATAACATCCACATGAATCTCCATCTTACTTTACAAGTGAAATGGATTAACCCTTTGGCCTGCTCCCTCAGCAGGCCTTTTTTATGCCCCAAAATTTAGTTTGAAGAACGTTCAGCATTCATTTGATTTAAAGGAAAACATCATGGCACATCAACTTGAACAAATGGCTTATGTCGGTGCAACCCCTTGGCATGGCTTAGGTAATCAACTCACCCAAAACCAACCCATTGAAGTCTGGGCACAACAAGCGGGTATGGACTGGCGGATTGAATCGTCAGATGTCAGTTATATGGCTAAAAATGATCGTGGACAAAGCATCATCATGCCTTATGAAGAACAGCGAGTACTCTATCGTTCTGATACTCATGCACCATTATCGGTAGTGAGTCAGCGTTATCAGGAAGTGCAACCGAAACAGATTTTAGAATTCTATCGTGATCTTACTGAGCAATCAGGTTTTGAATTAGAAACCGCAGGGGTACTGAAAGGCGGGAAGAAATTCTGGGCATTGGCTAAAACGGGACAAAGCTCAGCCTTAAAAGGTAAAGATGTGAGCAATGGCTACATTCTCTTAGCCACTGCCTGCGATGGCACCTTAGCTACAACAGCACAATTCACCAGTATTCGCGTGGTTTGTAATAACACTTTAGCGATTGCTTTAAAGGGACAAAACTCAAGTGCAGGGGTAGTCAAAGTGCCACACAGCACCAAGTTCGATGCCCAGAAGATCAAACAGCAATTGGGTATTTCAGTCCGTGCATGGGATGAACACATGTATGAAATGAAACAACTCAGTCAGCGTAAAGTTACACAGACTGAAGCCGCAGCTTATTTCGATGCTGTGTTTAACAATACCAGCCTGAGTCCAATCGAACAGGACGAAGGCATTATTCAGTTCTACCGTAATGTAGCATCACAAGCCAACCACACAATCAAAGCTGAAAACAAAACTGAACCGAATGGACGTGCCATGTCTAAAGTCATGAGCATGTTTAATGGACAGGGTCGTGGGGCAGAACTGAGTTCAGCTAAAGATACCGCTTATGGTTTGCTATGCAGTATCACCGAATTTGCTGATCACGAACGTCGTGCTATGAGTCAGGATCATCGATTGGACTCTGCATGGTTCGGTGCAGGCGCAGGGCTTAAGCAACGCGGACTCGAACAAGCACTCCGTTTAGTTGTTTAAGTTTAGATTCAGATTCCAGATTTAACATGAGGACATGAGATCAATATGATCCTGTAAAACCCTCTCAATCCAGACACCTCTTTGCCACATCTCCAGATGTGGCTTTTTTTATGCCCAAAATTTAACAATTACAGGAAATTATTTATGAACTCAGCATTGATTCACCCAACTCATACCAGACCAAACCTTCATGCTGACCGTCCGAAACTATTTACAGCAAAACGTTTTGTCGAGACTAAGAATATGACTCAAGCCGAATGGCTCGAAGTACGTCGACAAGGTATCGGTAGCAGTGATTGTGCCGCAGCCTGTGGACTCAATCCTTATATGTCGATGTTGGAACTGTGGATGATTAAAACAGGACGGATTCAACAATCGATTGAAGATGAAAGCGAGGGATATGCACCCTTGTACTGGGGTAAACAGCTTGAACCTTTAGTGGCTGAATACTACAGCATGCACACCAACTATAAAGTACGTCGAGTCAATGCTGTGCTACAACACCCTGAACCTGACAAGCATTTCATGTTGGCCAACTTGGATTACTCAGTCGTGGGGAGTGCAGATGTTCAAATTCTGGAATGTAAAACTGCAGGGGAATATGGGGCCAAACTGTGGCGAGATGGCGTGCCTTTATACGTCCTCTGTCAGGTACAACACCAACTGGCAGTCACAGGCAAGCAAGCAGCGCATATTTGTGTCTTACTTTGTGGGCATGAAACAAAGATTTTTAAAGTCACTCGTTCTGAATCGGTGATCCAGCATATCGTCAATGCAGAGCGTTACTTCTGGGAGTGTGTTGAAAATGATACGCCGCCTGAAGCTGATGCCAGTGAATCGGCAGCTAAAGCCTTACAGCTCCTCTATCCTGAACATGTGCCTCTCAGTACCACGGATCTATCAGAGGATGGGCAAGCCAATCAACAATTTGAGCAATTGCTTCAAGCTCGAAGCCAAATTGAAAAGCATCAAGAGCAGTTCGATCTGCTGAAGCATCAGCTACAAGCCAAGATGCAAGATGCTGAAAGAGCAACATTCTTAACAGGTTCAGTGACGTGGAAAAAGGCTAAAGATTCGACCAGCTTAGACAGCAAGGCTTTACTCAAATCACATCCTGAATATCTGAATCAGTTCCCACAAACTAAGCAAGGTTCAAGACGTTTCAATATCTATAGCAAGGATGATTGAAGCTGCTTTAGCCTAAGTGTAATTCACAAGCAGAACATCAAGCTCCACTCAGCAATCCCATGCCTCAGCACATGGGATTTTTTTATAGCAATTTCATTTTAAGCAAATACCGAAACTCATTTAAACAGAAGAGGAAATCACCATGATCAAAGGCTTAGCCATCACACCGCCTATTTTAGGGCGAATCAGTATCGGTAAGATGGTGGAAAAGAATGGTAAGCGTATCCCTGAAAAAGACGATCAATTTACTATTACCAGTCAAATCCAAAATAAAGAGGGTTGGGTGAAACATCCACTGGATGAACAACTTCGAGCCAAAGCACCGAATCAAAAGCTCCGTTCAATCCCAGTCCGTATGATCTTTAATGATCCTGAACTCAATCTACGAGCAGAGTACAGTTTATTTGATCGTCAGACAGGACGCCATGTCTGTGTGGGTAATGGTGAAACTTGCCAACGACTGACCAATCAAGGGGTAGAACATCATCCATGCCCATCGCCTGATCTCTGTCCATTGGCGCAAGGTGGACTGTGTAAAGCGTATGGGCGTTTGTATGTGAATTTGGATGAGTCAGATGAACTTGGCACATTCATCTTTAGAACTACAGGCTTTAACAGTATTCGAACTTTGGCTGCTCGATTGTCTTACTACCATGCTGCATCCAACGGTTTGTTGTCATGTTTGCCATTGCAACTCACTTTAAGAGGTAAAAGCACCACACAAAGCTATCGTACGCTTGTGTATTACGTGGATTTAACGCTACGGGATGGCGTTCATTTACAAGAAGAGATTCTAACCGCTAAGGAGATTGACCAGAAAAGTAAATTGTGTGGTTTTAATCAAGTGGCTTTAGATCAGGTAGCTCGGCAGGGTTATGCGAATGCACAGTTTGAGGTGAATGCGGAGGAAGGGTTGGATTTGGTGGAGGAGTTTTTCGTAGAAAAATCCTCTGAAGCTGAGCAACAGCCTATTGATTCGAAAGCCAAAATTAAAGCTAAGCTCAATCAAGATGATGGATTTGTACAGGAAATACAGAAAGGGTTACAGGGGAGTGTGAGGGTAGTGAATTAGTTAATTTTTACAGACCTCCTGATTATTTGAGCAGTAACGCTCGCATTATTGATTTGGAGTAAATTTCATGAATGCGTTTGTTGGACAAACTTTTCAAATGAATCAACTTATTAGTATAAAAGAAGTCATTAAATTTGTCGGTGTAGGTAGATCGACAATATATGAGATGATGGATGAATATTCCCCCTACTATGATCCGACTTTTCCCAAAAAAGTAAAAATTACTCAAAACCGTATCGGCTGGTCAGCTTACGAGATTAATCAATGGATTGAAAGTAAGTTGGCTAGCCGTGAATAGGAAGGGAGCTTTCGCTCCCTTGTTTTTTGTTTTTTAGTAGACTGATCTTAGTCTTTAGCCTAAGCCTAAAATATGAAAACAATAGATTATTATAATCAATATGCAGAAGAATTTAGTCAAGCTACGTTACATGTAGATATACACTTTATCAACCCTTTCTAGCAGAGTTATTGTAGAGCGAGTTTCTGTGCTTGGGTTCCTGACAGACAAAGAGCGGTCGTATGGTGTGGTAGAGTAGGCTTATATCCATTCGGTGAAAAACAACTTTTTATTTTGGAAAAGTTAAGGGAATACAAAATATTAATTTAAGATATGGTAAATTTTTATTCATAAATTTTAAAGACATTATTGAAGTTATTGGGCTGTATAATAAATCTTTATTACTTAAAACTTTGTATTTGAACGAGCAAAATCATAATGGAAAATACCATCCATACATTGCAAAATATTTTTAAAATTTCTGTGTTTAGTATACCTCAGTATCAGAGAGCCTATGCTTGGGAAAAAGATAAGCAATTACCCACTTACTTAGATGACCTAAGACAACAGGCGTTTGCTACAGAACGTAATAAAGATAAGAGTTATTTTTTAGGAACGCTGTTACTTCATCAAGTTGATCCACTCAATAATGATAAAAACATTCATGTAGTTGATGGTCAACAACGATTGACAACTTCAGTAATTTTTATTGCCGCTGCCTTAAATTTTTTAGAAAACAATAAAGAATTTATTGATGATCCATCATTGAAAATTAAATCGCTATATAGAAACTTTATCTTTGATGATGATGAAGAAGTTCATAAATTCAATACAATTCAAGAGGACAATTCGTTTTTTAGAACGGCTATTCTGAGAACGACTAAAGGGGCTATCACAGAAAGCTCCCCTTCATCTAGAAGATTAAAAGATGCTTATGACTATTTTACAAATGAAGTAGAAGCAGGTGAATGGATCAGGTTGCTCAAAGTTTTAATCAATGCAAAAGTAATGGTCTATTCGGTACAGGATTCAGCAGATGCAACGCTTATTTTTGAACTACAAAATGATAGAGGTAAACGTTTAACTGATTTAGAAGCGCTTAAAAGCTATCTAATGCATTTAGTATATCTGCATGCTAAAAATCCCAATGATAGTCTGTCTGTAGTACAAACCCATTTTTCTAACATTTATCGCCACATTGAAACGCAGTTGGAAAATAAGCTTATTCCGAATGAAGACTCAATTCTTTCATATCATGCCGTAAGCTATTTGAATTGGCACTCAGATGAATGGCGACACCCTAAAGAATTAGTCAAAAAAATTATTCAAAAGATGGAGCCTGAACTCATTCAAGATTGGGTAATAGAGTTTGTATCGAACCTTGAAGAAACATACAAAGTTTTCACAAAACTATTTAATAGTCT
Source organism: Acinetobacter sp. AM (assembly GCF_003105055.1). NCBI lineage: Bacteria > Pseudomonadati > Pseudomonadota > Gammaproteobacteria > Moraxellales > Moraxellaceae > Acinetobacter > Acinetobacter sp. AM. The sequence goes on from NZ_QETG01000020.1 coordinate 51,651, forward strand.
TGATACCTATACTGAATTTACACACCTGCTGATGGTCAAAAAGATGGCAGTATTCTGGCCACTTGTGATTAAAACATTTGTGTTGGATAAAACAGCTATGAAAGATCAATTTTGTTTAGCTACGCGTCTTATGGAAGTGTTTGCAGTGAGAGGATATGCTTTGAGTGGTATTCGCTCAGATGCTGGCTTATCAACACTCTATGCTAAGGCAAGAGATTTCGATGGTGACTATATAGAATTGCAAGATTTATTATTCTCGATGTCCTCGTGGTGGGATATGGAAAATCGATTTAGTAATAGTATAGAAAGCCCTACTTTTTATAATCAAAACCGTATTGATGCTACGTATATTCTTTGGCGTTATGAAAACTATTTACGCTCACAAACGGGTCGTAAAGTGGAGCATCTTTCTTGGAAGCACTACTTAAAGCCTAAAGATAATGCGACTAAATTGAGTTTAGAGCATATTGCAGCAAGAAAAAATCCTATCAGTGAAATGGTAGTTGAGTGGGATGAGGGTGAACCTAAACACTTTTACGAAGTTGCGACTCACAGAATTGGAAATTTAGTGATTGATTCTATTTCAGCTAACTCTTCTAAAGGCTGTTATGATTTTTCTGACAAGTTAGAAGCCCTTAGTACGAACTCTACATTCCTTAGTCAAGGAGAGTTAACTAAGTATGCTCTTAAAAAGGAAGAAGTGTTTTATTGGACAATAGAGTCAATTCAAAAACGTCAAAAAGTACTTATTGAGTTTATTGAGGGTACTTGGAATCCTAAAACATATTATCAACCTCAGGATAATCTTGTAGAAGATGAGGCTCAGGAGATGATTGAGGAATCAGAAGTAGCATGATTATAGCGATTAGATTAGCCAGATACTTTATATAAGGCCATTCAAGATGGTCTTATAAAGCTATGAAAATATAAATAAGAATGCCTTAAAAGCAAGATGAGGGAAAATGTCCAACATTAACAAAGCTCAACAAGAAGCTCTTAACACGCTAGATGGGCCAGTACTAATTATCGCTGGTCCTGGTTCAGGTAAGACATTTACCCTAGTTGAGCGTATTGTGAAGCTCATTCAAGTGAAAGGGGTTCAACCTGAATCAATTCTTGTTGTTACCTTTACTGAAAAGGCGGCAAGAGAATTAACAACACGTATTTCAAATAGACTTTTAGAACTTAAGATTGATCTCAATCTTAATGAAATGTACTTGGGTACATTTCACTCAATTTGCTTAAGAATATTAGAAGAGAACCAACAATATACCCGTCTTAAGCGTAGCTTTACTTTGTATGATCAGTTTGATCAGCAATTCTTACTCTACAAAAAGATGAAAGAGTTTGCCGAGCTTGAAAATTTTCACTTGCTCATCAAAGAAGAGCAATCAAGATGGAATCAGGCAAATCAGTTGCTTGGTCTATTAAATAAGGTCACAGAGGAGGCCTTGACTACTGACGAGTTGATAGAAGCGAGAGATATACAAGTTTCTATTCTAGGCTATTGCTTGAAAAAATATCATGAATTGCTTGAAGAAAATAATGCTTTAGATTTCGCTACTATCCAATATGAGACCTTGAAGCTTTTAGAAAATCAGCCTGAAGTATTGCAAGAGCTTCAATCTAAACTGAAGTATCTGATGGTGGATGAATATCAAGATACGAATACTATTCAGGAAAAAATTCTAAAATTACTCATGGGAGATGCACAGAACCTTTGTGTGGTTGGTGATGATGACCAAGGTCTTTATCGTTTCCGTGGTGCGACGATTCGAAATATTTTAGAGTTTCCTAAAAACTTTGACTCAGGCAAGTGTAAGCAGATTCAACTGACCACCAACTATCGATCTCATCCTGATATCGTGAATTTCTTTGGCCAATGGATGCAGAGATTGGAATGGGGAACAGGCGTAAACCGATACCGCTATGATAAGAACATTCGAGCACGTGAGGATGATTTTCCAGAAGTGCCTTCTGTAATTAAAGTGACAGCTGAAGGTCGTGAAGAGTGGTATGAGGAAAACTACCAATTTCTATTGTCTTTGAAAAATGATGGGCTAGAAGATTGGAATCAGGTCGCACTTTTATTTCGTTCAGTACAAAGTGATCGTGCAGTAGGACTTGCAAATTATTTAGAAGAAAAGGGTATTCCAGTTTATTCACCGCGTTCGAACCAATTTTTTGACCGTGAAGAGATTAAACTGATTATTGGTCTATTCATCTTTTTGTTCCCTCAATATTTTGCAATCCGTAAGTGGACTGACAATCTAAAACTAGCTATCTGGGACTATTACGATCAGCAGTGTATTCCTTTCATCTCGGAAGAACTCAAAAAGGTAGAAAACCAAGATCTATTGAAGTGGGCACAAGAGCGTGCGAGAACACACCATCAGTTAGTTGAAAACACTGACTATGGCTTTACCGCTTTATTTTATCAAGCCTTACAATTTCCGTTGTTTAGCCGATATTTCTCAGATGAAGCTTTAAATGGTCTAGATAAGGGGCGTGCGGCACGTAACTTATCAAAGTTTTCATCATTGTTGGCGAAGTTCGAGCATCTGCATTATGTGACGATCATTTCTAAAGAGTTTATAGATAAATACTTAACAGATTTGTTTAACCAGTATTTCAGATTCTTGAAGGATGGAGGGATTGGCGAGTATGAAGATGACTCTGAATTTGCACCGATTGGTTGTGTATCATTCCTGACGATTCACCAATCTAAAGGATTGGAATATCCAGTTGTGGTGACATGTAGCTTGGAAGGTGTTCCTAGAAAGAGTCATGATCATCTTGATGAAATACTCGAAAATAATTATTTCAGTAAGCCACCTTATGAGCCATTCGATCTGATCAAGAACTTTGATTTTTGGCGTTTGTATTACACAGCATTTTCACGTGCTCAAAATTTATTAGTACTTTCAGCGGAAATAAAAAAAGGTGCAGGTAGTTCGCCATCGAAATATTTTAGATCAGTGGTTGATGGCTTGGTGAGTTGGAAACATCCCGAGTTAGATCTTTCTAAAATTAAGTTTGCTCAGGTGAAGGAGATGAATTTAAAGAGAGAGTATGCGTTCACCTCTCATATTCTTTTATTTGAAGGATGTCCTGAGCAATATCGATTTTTTAAAGAATTAGAGTTTCACCCTGTTCGTGCGGGTGCTCAGATTTTCGGTACGCTCGTACATCAAACGATTGAAGATATTCATAAAGCAGTTTTGCGTAATGAAAGCCATTTGGTTACGCATGAGCAAATTCAAAGCTGGTTGAATACAAACTATATTTATCTGTCTAAAAAAGAACGACAGTTCTTGGCGCCGAGTACGATTAAGGCTATTGAGAAACATGTACTGAATTACTACGATCGTGAAAAGCAACATTTGCATCGATTGCAGGAAGCTGAAGTTGAAATTTCCTTGGTGAAGGATCGGTACATTCTAAAAGGGAGTATTGATCTGATTCGAGGAGAAGATGGAACTGTTGAGATTATTGATTTTAAATCTGAACGTAAGCCAGATTTAGAAAAAGAAAAATCTAGATTGGAAACTTATCAGCGTCAGCTTCAACTCTATGCACATTTATTAGAAGAAAAGACAGGTCAGGTTGTAAGTCGGATGCACTTGTACTATACGGGTGAATCAGATGGATCTCCGTATGTTAGTTTTGAAAAGAAAACAGATCAAATTGAGAAAACAGTAAAACAGTTTGATCAAGTTGTAGCTCGTATTGAATCTAAAGATTATGGGATGAGTTGTAGACCTGATAAGCTTTGCCCTAACTGTGACATGCGCTTTTACTGCGACCGTAAGAATTGGAATTTTGTGAAGGAAAGTCTTTAAATGACGACTGAAAATATTACTTTAGATTTGCCTGAAGAAAACTCTCAAGAAGGTGTATTTAAGTTCGAGCCAATTAAAGGCTATCCGATGTTGAATTGGAAAGGTAAGCGACCTTTTACTTCAACTCGTTATTACCCAGCACAATTAAAAGAACAGCATGGTGAATCGGTCAATGGTTGGTTAAATAAGATTTTTTGGGGAGATAACCTTCAGGTGATGTCACATTTGTTACGAGAGTTTCGTGGCAAAGTAGATTTGATTTATATTGATCCACCATTTGACTCTAAAGCCGATTATAAGAAAAAAATTACATTGAAATCAGCTAATGCTGAAAATGATCAGAGTGCATTTGAAGAAAAGCAATATACTGATATTTGGCATAACGATGGATATTTACAGTTTCTCTATGACAGATTAATTTTAATTAAAGAATTATTATCAAAAGAAGGATCAGTTTATGTTCAGTGTGACTGGCATAAAAATCACTACGTAAGATCTATCATGGATGAAGTTTTTGGCGCAGATAATTTTATTAATCAGATAGTATGGAAAAGAGGACATGCTCATAGTGACTCGAAACAAGGTTCAAAACACTTAGGTCGATTACATGAATATTTATTACATTATAAGAAGACGGAAGCAGTAATTTTTAATCAACAGTACACTCCTTATTCAGAAGAATATATTAATAAATATTATAAGTTTATTGATGAAGTTACTGGAAGAAGGTATTGGTTGGATAATATTCAAGGACCAGGTGGAGCTTCAAAAGGTAACCCATTCTATGAGGTAATGGGAGTTTCAAGATACTGGAGATACAGTAAGCAAAAAATGGAAGCACTGATTGCAGAAGGTCGAATCGTTCAAACTGCGTCAGGAACTGTACCAAAATACAAAAGATTCTTGGATGAAATGCCTGGCAGGCCTGTACAAGATGTATGGGATGATATTAATAGTCTTGCAGGAATGGGGGCTTCTATTAATGAGCGACTATCATACCCAACTCAAAAACCCGAAGCATTATTAGAAAGGATTATCAAGACATCTTCAAATCCTGAAAGCATTGTTTTTGACTGTTTTATGGGGTCAGGAACTACACAAGCTGTGGCTATGAAACTTGGTAGACGTTTTATTGGTGCAGATATTAATTTAGGTGCAGTTCAGATTACTACTAAAAGATTGTTAAATATTTTCAAAGAACTGAATGGTAGATCAGATAAATATAACAAATATATGAATTTTGAGGTTTATAACGTCAATCACTATGATGTATTCCGTAATCCTGTTCAAGCAAAAGAATTACTCATTCAAGCTTTGGATATTCAGCCAATACCTAACAGTGTTTACGATGGTGAAAAAGATGGCCGTATGGTTAAGCTTATGCCAGTCAATCATATTGCCACTAAAGCAGACGTGGCAGATCTAATTCACGGCGTAGATTACAAAGCTTTTGAAAAACGTAAAGAAGAAAAGCCAAATCAACCTGTCGAAAAAATTACTTTAATCTGTATGGGGCATGAGCCAGACTTGGCCGCATTTGTTCAGCATGAGATTGGCTATAAACTTGATGTCGAAGTTGTTGATATTCTGCGTGATCGCTCTGATCTTCAATTTAAACGTGACTCAGAAGCGTTATTTAAAGTTGAAGAAGGGAAACTCATCGTAGATAAGTTCTATCCGATGAATTTACTGCAAAAGCTATCTCAAACCAAGGATACCGTTTCTGATTGGCGAGAAATGGTTGAAAGTATCATGATTGATTGGAACTATGATGGCGCTGTATTCCAACCAGCACTCACGGACATCCCAGCTAAGAATGAACTTGTACAACGTAGTTATTACATTCCTAAAGATGCGGGAACGATTCGAATCAAAATTACTGACCTTCTTTCTGAGTCGTTAGAACGAGATTTAACCGCTGAGGAGTTGGCTAATGGCTAAGTCTAAACAAACCTCTTCTGCTGCTTTAGATTTTGCATTCTTTAATTATCTATGGGCATTTTACGAAGAAAATAAGGGAGCGATCAGAAAAAGTTATCGTGAACTCAGTAAAAAATTCCTCGATTATAATGATCCAAATAATCGTCAAGATGCATTTTTACGTAGACCGCAGTTTGAAGCATTGGAAACTTATGTATTTTTAAAGGAGTTTCTGAATAACGCAAAAGTCGAACAAATTTTCGAAGATTGGTACGATTCAAAAAACCAATTCGAAAATAGAAAAGCGACAGGTTTTGGTGAGGATGATTCATTACAGGGCAGTTTATTGCTTGGTGATGTCATTGAACTTAAAAACTATCAAGCCGTTTTAAAAAAAATGAAGGATAACAGTAGAAGCTATCCTAACTACATTTTTGCTTTAACTATGGGGACGGGTAAAACCTTACTTATGGCGACATGTATTTTCTACGAATTCCTATTGGCAAACAAATGGCCAAAGGATGAGAAGTACTGCCATAACGCTTTGATCTTTGCTCCAGATAAAACTGTTTTACAGTCGCTGCGAGAAATTGAATCTTTTGATATATCTAGAGTTGTTCCTAAAGAATATGTAGGTATTTTTGATGCAAACCTAAAGTTCCATTTCTTAGATGAGGCAGGTACGTCCCTCAGCACTATGGATGGATCAAAATTTAATTTGATCGTGTCGAATACACAAAAAATTATTCTTAGGCGTCAGCATGCTGAGAAGTCAGCAGCTCAGCAGTTATTTGAAAATAACCAACCCGATTATGGAGAGTTTGCTGACTTATACGGTGATCTAGGTCTACCAGCCAATGAAGATGATCTTAAAACGAACCAACGTTTTGAGAAATTATCACGTCTGCCTCAGCTTGGTATTTTCGTAGATGAAGCACATCATTCTTTTGGCCAAGCATTGAAGAAAGACATGATGGGTGGAACGACGAAGACGGATAATAGCTTACGTCGAACGATTGATGAACTTGCTAAAAATTTGAATGAGGCAGGTACACGAGTTGTGGCCTGTTTCAACTACACAGGTACACCGTATGTAGGAAAGGATGTACTTCCTGAAGTTGTTTACGCATTTAACTTAAAAAATGCGATTCAGGAATATTACCTGAAAAGTCCAGCGGTTCATTCTTATACGACAACCCGTACTGAAGATTTTGTTAAAATTGCTGTTAAAGATTTCTTGGAAGCGACAAAAGATATCAAGCCAGAGGGGCTTTTGCCTAAACTTGCTTTCTTTGCTTCGTCCATTGAAGAACTTACAGAAGAATTAAAACCAGAACTTGAGCGCCAGTTGGCTGAGCATGGGATTTCCTCTGAGAAGATTCTAGTCAATGTAGGTGATGCAAAACATACTACTTCGGATGATATTCGTAATTTTAATAACCTAGATGTGTTTGGTACAGAAGGATCGGAAAAGCAGTTTATTTTGCTTGTGAACAAAGGCAGAGAAGGTTGGAACTGTCGATCTTTATTTGGCGTAGCAATGTATCGCTCACCAAAGTCAAAAGTCTTTGTATTGCAAGCAACAATGCGTTGTCTACGTTCAATAGGTAATAAGCAATATATGGGGTCTATTTATTTAAGCAAAGAGAACTACGACATTCTTGATGCCGAATTACGAGCTAACTTCCGAATGACAGCTTCGGAGTTTAACGATCCTCAGCCGAAGACCAAGAATATACTCAATGTTCAGGTTCGAGAAGATGTCAAAATCAAACTGAAGCACGTCAAGCAGACTATTAAATTAAAAGAGAAAGAGTTTGTGAAGGGTACTGCGCTTGAGCTTGACCCAACGAATGTTGACGCTTGGAATGAACTCACAAAATCCTACAAGATTATTCAAGTAACAACGACAAATCTTGAAGCGAGGGATTTTAATTCGGCGCAGTATAGTAAGACGACGGACCGAACCAGTGAAAAAGAAAAAGTTGAGTATTCAGCCTTAACATTGGTAGCTCAAATATCACGTTACTTGAATATTAGCCCGATTCGTATTGAAAGAATGCTTGAGCAGACTAAAGAAGGTTTGGAGCAAATTCTAGACTGTGTAAATGTGTTCAATGAATTGTTATACGACGTTGTGGTTCCAAGACTATTCAATGCTATTTACGATACAGAAGTTGAGAAAGAGACGATTGAAAAAGAGGTACAGCTGATTATACCTCCTGAAGTGGGTGACTTGTCTTTCTATGAAATATCAGAAGGTAAAGGTGGCACAGCGCTATATACAACGACTCAGCCAGAATTGAGAGATAAAAGTTTTAACCTCGATATCTATACATTTGACTCCAATCCTGAATATGCTTTGTTTTGGGATTTATTAAAGGATGAAGGTGTAGAGAAGATTTACTTTACGGGTATGTTTACTGATAAATCAAAAACGGAGTTCTACTTCCAATATATTGATCCTGATTCTTATGCGCTTAGAAATTACTATCCTGACTTCTTGGTTAAATTGAAAAATGGCCAATACGTTATTGTGGAGGTGAAGGGTGACCATCAATATGAAGACCCTACCGTGTTAGCTAAGGCTAAGGCAGCAAAGGAATATGCAAGTATGAGTGATATTGAATATCGAATGATTAAAGGTACAGATGCTGTAGCTCATATTTATCAGCATTTGATAGTAGGGGGAACAGTTGCAGAGAAAGCTGGAAATCTTCTAAATTAAAGGTAATAAAAGAGACTGTAGCTTAGCTACAGTCTCTTTTATTTTATCAGGGTAAATTTGGGTAACTCAGTTTTTAAAAAATAATATAATATAGATATTTAAATACTTAGTTAAACTGACACCATCTCCATCTTTTCAAGAAAACTAATTAAGCCGCTTCATCTTTAGATTCTGGTATATATCGTTGTCCACCCATAAGGTTCTCTCCTATGCAAAAAGAATAGACTAAATTTGTCTAGGAGAGTGGTGGCAGTCCAAAAGATGGCTATATGTGTCTAAAATTTTGGTGGCTATTCACTTATTAAAAAACAAATGCTTATTTTTAAAATTCTCAGGTATGGGCTTCTTCATTTGGAAGTTATATTGCTGAAAAAGCATTTAAGGACAGCTTTGTGCAAACAAAGTCTGACTGAATTGTAAGTTGATAAATATCAAAGCCAAAATCTTGTGGACTTTGGCTTTGCTACATAACCTAATTATAAAGGCATACGATACTCAATAATTCCAGGTTTTTCAGCGATCCAGTTATAAAGTTTCTGAGCAGTCTGGTTTGTCTCTTGAGTATGCCAATATAAACGATCACACTTTTGCGTACGCGCTTGCTTTTGGACATATTCTATTAAACGTTTCCCGACGTGTTGTCCACGTGCTTCAGGCGATACATATAAGTCCTCTAAATAACAATAGTCTGTTTCTGCCCAAGTTGAGCGGTGAATCACATAATGGACAAAGCCTAAAACTTTGTCGCCTTCTTTGGCAACAGCACAGTACACAGGTTCAGCGTCATCAAAAAAGCGGTGCCATGTGGTTTGTGTGACTTCATTCGATAAATTAACTTTATAAAATTCCTGATAGGCAAGCCAATATGGTAGCCAGTGTTGGTAGTCTTGACACTGTGCTGGTGTTACTTGAATATTTTGCTTTTGCATAGTGATGTTCCCATCATTTTTGGTGATTAAAAATTGATGGGTAAAGCATAATCTTGATATGGTACTGTTTTAAGATACGGTTTTCGTATTTTTTACAGTACCAGTTTAAGTTTTTTATACAAGACGCCGTGAAGAAAATACTTCCAACAGAATATTGAAGATTTCTAATCATTCACCGTTTTTTATAAAATTATCCGAAACAAATCGTTTAAATTTTCCATTCAAGACAAAATAAGCGATTAAGCCTAAAACCAATCCCCAAAATGCTCCGCCAATCCCAAATAATGTAATATTGGCAGCACTGGCAAGAAAGGTAATTAAAGCTGCTTCACGGCTTTCACCATCACTCATAGCATTGGTTAGACTTCCAGTAATAGTGCCTAACAAGGCAAGACCTGCCAGCGTACTAATAAAAGTTATTGGAAATGCTGTGAATATTGCAGCCAGTGTGACGCCAAAAATCCCAACCAAAATATAAAATATCCCCGCGGCAATTCCTGCTATCCAGCGTTTAGATGGATCTTCATGAGATTCCTTACCTGTACAGATTGCAGCGGTAATTGCTGCAAGATTAAATGCGTGAGCGCCAAAGGGTGCCATAATGAAAGAACCTAAACCTGTGACAATAAGAATGGGTTTGGCATTGGTTTTAAATCCATCATTTTTTAAGACCAATAAACCTGGCATATATTGCCCTGTTAATGTGATTAAAAATAAAGGCACGGCAATACTTAATGTGGAATTGATGGAAAAATCAGGAGCAGTAAGAATCGGTGAGGCTAATTTCAATTCAAGTCCTGCAAAATCAATTCGAGACTGAAAGATTAAAAAAATAAAACCAAAAACTAAAACACTAACGATGGCATATCGTGCAGAAAAACGTTTAACAACCAGATAAATCAGAAATAATGATAGGGTCAGAAGTGGGTCGATTATGGTGTTGGTAAACGCAGTAATACCAAATTGTAATAAAATCCCTGCCAACAAACCTGATGCAATACTTACAGGAATGAGACGAATCAGTTTTTCAAAATAACCAGTAACTCCTAAAATTACGAAGGCTAAGGCAGAAAGTAAATATGCGCCAATCGCTTCAGCATAGGGAATAGTTGTAAGAGCAGTAATGAGAAATGCAGCAGCAGGAGTAGACCATGCCGTAATGATGGGTTCTCGAGTGTACCAACTTAATAATATTCCAGTGATACCAACACCAATAGAAATTGACCATACCCATGAAGCTGTAAGCTCTGGGCTAAGTCCTGCCATTTGTGCTGCTTGGAAGATTAAAATGAATGTACTTCCATAATTGACAATTACCGAAATTAATCCTGCCAAAATAGGAGGGAGTAAATCCTTGGAATAACGGTGAAAAACTGCGAGTCGAACCGACATAACCCCAACCTCTGAAAACTTTAACCATGAAAGCGTTGAGTGTATTTTTAATCATGGTATTGTCATAAGATACAGTTTGGGTGTTTTTAGAAGTACCAGTTCACTATGACAACGTCATCTTCTGCTTATTTTCCACATTTAATTTTGCCTAAAGGGCAACCCATAAAAGATGGTTTATATTGTGTTTTACGAGACGCAATTTTAGAAGGCCGTCTATCTGGGGGGACAAAACTGCCCTCAAGTCGCAATTTGGCAGAAATGATGTCCATTTCCCGTAATTCTGTATTGGCGGGATTAGACCGTTTGCTCGATGAAGGCTATTTAGTCACTAAACCAAGTTCAGGAACTTATGTTGCTGCTGTCATTCCAGACCAATTAATTCAAATTCAAAACGATATAACCCAGACAAAATCTCAACCTACGCAAAGCATCAACATTAATCCACATTTCACCAATTTGTTGCGTCATTGGAATAAGCAGACATTATCAAGTCAAGAGAAGAAAATATTTCATGTGGGTGTAGGCTGTGTCGATTTATTTCCCCATGAACTTTGGGGCAAATTATTAGGGCGTGCATGGCGACAATCTTATTATCAATTAGGCCAATTTCATGATCCCCGAGGCTATCTGCCTTTACGTCAGGCAATTTGTCATTATGTTAAGTCAACACGAGGATTAAACTGTCAGGAAGAGCAAATTCTAATTGTGAATGGAACACAACAGGCAATTCATTTGGCTGCCTATGCACTGTTACAGCCAAATGACCAAGTGTGTTTAGATGAGCCGGGTTATGACGCAGCCTTAAATATATTCCGTAGTTTTGGTGCCATAGTAAACCCTATTACTAGTGATGAGGAGGGGATGAGGGTTGAAGAAATTATTCATGACCATGCTGCAAGCAAACTCATTTACACAGCTCCCTCACATCAATTTCCACTTGGTGACACCCTGAGCCTTGCTCGCCGATTTGCTTTATTGGACTGGGCTACCCAACATCAAAAATGGATCTTTGAAGACGACTACAACAGCGAATTTCGTTATGGAACACACCCAATACAAGCATTACAAGGTTTAGATGAACAGCAACGCGTGATTTATGCAGGCACATTTTCTAAGATGATGTTTCCTGAATTCCGACTTGGGTTTATGGTCGTTCCTGAAGCCTTAATTGAGGTTTTTAGTCTGGCAAAATATTATACCGACACGCGTAGTTCCTATCTGGAACAAGTGGCACTGGCTGCATTTATTAAAGATGGTCATTATGCACGGCATGTGCGTAAAGTGCGTAAAGTCTGTTACGAACGTCAACAAGCTTTAATTGTAGCAATTGAAACCTATCTTTCAGATGTACTAATTGTACAGCCTACCGATTCAGGAATTCATTTGGTATGTTGGCTTAAGAACGGTTGGACTGAAAAAGAATTTCTTATTGAATGTGAAAAAGTGGGTTTAGCTGTACAGCCTTTATCCAGATATTGTCAAGTCGCATCCCAAAGACCCGCCGTGCTGTTTGGTTATGCAGCGCATACTCCTGATGAAATACAAGCAAATATTAAAAAACTTGCGCAATCTCTGTATTAGTTTTGTGGTAATTATCCTGAATCCTGCTTAAGCCGATATTTCCACAACCTGAATCATCGGCTTATTTTGATGACATATTTGATAAGCACATAAAGATGCATAAATACCAGCTAAATAGCCTGCAACACTTCTAGCTCTAGTTGTCACTAAATTGTACGTCCCTTTCAGCAAGCTGAATAAAGTTTCTATTTTATTGCGTTGTTTCAGATGGTGTTCATCTGCTTTTGATAATTGTATAGATTTCATATTCTTTCGGTGATAAGTAATTAAATCAGTACCTTGTACTCTTAATGTGCTCTTTAATTCTTGACTAATATAGCCACGATCAGCATATAATTTGGCAGTCATTCCTTTGACTAACTGTTCAACCATTTTAATATCTGCTGTATGCCCATTTGATAAAGCTGTACTGAACATTTCACCAGACTGATTCATAAGCACATGCAGCTTACAACCAAAGAACCAACCCATAGAACTTTTACCACGGGTTGCAATTGCTGCTAGGGATTTATGCCGTTGGATTCGCTGATTTTTACAGACAGCTAATGTCGTTGAATCGATACATAAATAAGAACTTTGCTGATCTTTCATCAAAGCGAAATGCAAGGCATGTAAAGCTAGTTGATGGGCATTGATCAGATGAATCATGCGTTGATAATAAGGAAGCTGTTTAAATAAATGGTTTTTGTCCAGTTTTAATGATGTAAAGAATGCTTTGAAATTATTGAAATGAGAGCACTTGTACCAAACAGCAATAAATATAATTTCAGAAATACTGAGCTGAGCAGGTCGACGTCTTGGGCATTGAAAGTTCTGTTTTAGAAATTTCCAGTAGATTGATTCAAATTTAAGAAAGAAATCATCAATTACGCAGAATAATTCGGTACTATCGAACATCCGGACTAGAGTTGTAAGTTTGGTGTGGTACTCAACTGATGGCTCTAGTCCTCCTGTTTTTCAAGTTAATTTCTTATCCGCGATTCGGGTTACTTATAGCTAAGTGGAAAAATAGTTGAGATAATCTTTTATAAACGGTAAAAGGGCTTTTTCTAATCATCACTAATATATTGAAAATGAATGCTCCCTTTTACGATTTACGGGTTTGTTAAGACTAAAAAAGTGGTTTATGGTTCTGTATGGATTTTGATTAATCTAAAGTAAATATGAGTTAATTTTATGTTGCAATCACAATTAAGATTCCACCTTATCCTCATGGGTACTTTAGCTTTATCAGGATGCGTAGATGAAAATGGAAATGTTAGTGTTGGAGTGAGTCTGGGTGGAACTGGGACTGGTAGTGGAATTCCGATCGGAACTCCAAACCCCACTCCAAATCCTCGACCAGATGTTGAACCAGATAAAATGGAAGATGATGCAGAATATGCTGTTGCTTATCCAGATCCTGTGGTGCAAAACTGTTATGGAGTTGAAAGAACGATACAGTTTATAGAACACTATAACGAAACTCCTGTTTTTGCTGGTGATAGGCAAGATTTGTTTGGGATGAATAGCAAAACCTTACCGCCAATCAAATTTAAATTACGAGTGACTATAAAAAATACACTACCAACACGAGTCTATGAATATATAGATAGTTGTAAGGCTGCTTTTCAGCTAAGTGGTAGTAAAACAGTAAAAATGACACAAAGCGATTATTGTCTCAATGACGAAACGGTAAATGTATATCAGCCTAATGAGGAAAGAACATATTATTATGCTTTTAATTTACCGAATATTTTACAGACATGGACGGCAAGTTATCATGCAGAATATTCAACCGCTTTTTATTCAGATTCATTACAACGAAATCAGTGTGAAACATTAAGTACACAGTTGGTTGTAGACCCATATCCATCGTCAATGGATGGTGCTCCATCTGATAAAGATTCAGGAACAGCAAGTGTTAATACTGGATCACAAAACTCCAATACTGATGACTCATCACAAAATGGGTCTGATGATAGTCCTATTTTTGGTGGATTTGGCTTAGGTGATGAACTTTAGTTAAATTTCAGAAGATATGAGATTCTTAGAGATTATTTTATTCTAATGATCTCTAAGTTGACTTTTTAAATAGGGTCTGTTGACCATTCATAATGGTAGCCAAATCAATATACGAGCTAACGCAACTGAATTTTCGTAGTTCTGCTTTAGTTTGCCATAGCGGAGGTTCATCAATAGACGTGATATGCGTCCATTACCATCAATGAATGGATGAATGCCTACAAAATCTGCATGCACTTTAGCCGCACGTTCAATGGGATGAAGCGTATGTGCCTCTGAGTTGTACCAATCGACTCGCTGAGCCATTTTGTCATTGAGTAACGTATAGTGAGTGGGGTGGTTGTAGAACCTGAAATCAGTACGTTTTGCTGGCGATAACGACCAGCATTCTCATCATCAATATTTTTTAGAATGAGTTGATGAATATTTCGAATTTGCCATTCTGGAAAAGGTTCATCTTTACGGATAATGTCTTCAACATAGTAAATTGCGTTTCTATGGTTGATTGCTTCGAAATGTTCTCGTAATGCTTTACCACCAACAGTTATGCCTTCCAAAACGACTTTTGTTTCTATTGCCTTCAATTGCATTCGAGTGATATATCCAACGGACAATAAGGTCCTCTTGTAGATTTTTGACAATCGTGGGAGAAAGAGGGCGATGCTGATCTAATTTTTTCTTTAAAGCATCAATATTTTCAAACATACCCTTATCTTTGAAGTCGTACTATTGAATGATACATGAAAAAAAAGAAATACAAGAAAGGTGTGTTATAACATATCGATTTTATGCTGGGATTATACGTGTTAAGATTAGTACGCCATTTCAAATCCGAACATAGGATTTGAACAAGATTTTAAAGTGATATAAAGTGGAAAGGCTTAAACTGTATGGGTTTAAGCCTTTTTTATGCCTGTATATCAATGAGCTTATAGCTTGTTGCTATGTATGGTGGCGTGTATAGTTTGAGTTAGTGAAAAGTCACCATAAAAGACATGCGATGAAAAAAAACATAGGTTCTTAGACTAATTGGAATAAAATTATATTATAAATACGTCTTATTTACATAGAAATGTGAACTAAGTCAATGTTTAATAATGAAAATATTAAAATTATTTTCTACTCAGGGACGGTTTTGTTATCATCATTTTGATTTTCATGTTTAATTGTTTGTAAATAAATAGTGGTATATGACAAAAAATGCCTTTGAAGACCATAATTTAGACGAAACTAAATTAGCTGGTTATTTGCCACAGAATACAGAGTCAACTTTAGAGTATTCTCTTAAAGTTATGTCTGAGCTTGTTCATTGGTTGGTGAAATCAGGTGTGGGCCATGCAGAATTTTCTGCTTCTTTACGGGTACTTTTCTATAATGAATCAATAAAAGAACTTGATTTTTTAGATCAAAAAAAAACGGACTCATCTATTAGTTTGTTAGCTGGGCTAAATAGACGTGATGTGAGCAGTTTTCGTATAGAAAACGGTGGGTACCATAGAGTTATTCAAAGCTTTACTGATACGTTACCTATAAGTGTTCCTGCTCGGGTAATTGGCTTGTGGGTATATAAAAAGTTACCTAAAGTATTGAGTATTGTAGGTGCTGAAAATAGTTTCGAGTATTTAGTTAGACAAATATCTACTGAGAAACATCCACGTTCAATTTTGTCAGAATTGAAAAGGCTTGGCTTAGTAAGCGAGGCGAATGGAAATGTGATTTTACATCAAGAAAGTTTTACACCTATACCAGAAGCGAATGCAACCAAACAAATTTTTGCTGAAAATGTGGCGGATCATATTGCAGCGGGGGTGAATAACTTAACACAACATAATAATCTTTTTTTAGAACAAGCTCTTTTTGCAAATGAATTATCTGAGGAATCTATTGATTACCTCAAAGAAAAAACTGCTGAATTATGGGAAAAGTTTTCTAAATCTATACTAGCGGAAGCTATTCAGCGTTGCAAAATAGATGAAGGAAGATTAAACGCAAATCATCGATTTCGGGTTGGTATTTACCAATATGATGAAAAAGATTCTTCGATTAATAAGTTTTAAAATAATGCACATAAATTATTTAAGCTATAAAGGTTATTCTTTCTAAATTTATATTTTAATATCAATAACTTATTGAGAGCCTGTATTGTTTTGATTCAGGAACCTCTTGGGCTTGATATACATACCTGACTTTTTATTCCAATTTATTCATAAGTTTCTTATCTGTATAAAAATAAAATACTGCACTTTATCACCTTAAAAATATGAAATAGATGAGCTTCTAAGCTACGGCACATAAATTCTCAAATCGATAATTTTACTTTTTATAACATTTACTTATTTAACAATCGGAATAAGCTTGTTTGTTGTTTATTATAAAATGTGTAAAATGCACATTTTATAATTAAAGCTATAGCATTAAAAGTGGTTCAACTGCTTTAAGTGCCCTGAGTGGGGGAAAAATGTTGAGTTTAAAAATCTATAAATTCCTAGTCTTTTTGAAAAAAAAACAATCATTTAAACTCTCAGGTGGTGGTGCTGGATTAGGGGGAACAGGAACGGGAACAGGAACAGAAACGGATAAAGACCAAAAACCAGAAAAATCCGCATTAACTGGTGATTCCTCTAAGAGTCAAAAACTTTAATAGCGTAACGTTTGATTTCAATTATTAAGAATTTCTAAAATAATAATATCAAGAAACTAATATGCGATAAAAAAAATGTGCAATTTGCACATTTTTTAATTAAAATATGTTAAAAACGACAATAGTGTGAGTTGTTTCACATAATTTAAGAATTCTTATGTTCATTGTTTAGGTGTTGTGGAGGGTTGTTAATGTACAAATTTTCATTATGGATAACTTCGATATCGCTGGGGTTAACGGCTTGTGTATCAAATCACTATACACATCCATCAGATTTACGTTTTCAAGATAAAAAAGCAGAAAATAATCAAACGGTAATTGTAAAAAGAGACGGGGTGTTATGTGCTGAAGATACGGAGAAGTCTCAAAACTGCCCAATTGAGTTTTATATAGATAGCGTCAAAGCCGGAAATTTTTATATAAATAATTCAGCTAATTACCAATTAAAATCAGAATCTTATAATTTTAAGGTTAAGAATTGTACAGAAGCATCATGTCAAAGTTGTGATGTCGATTTGGCTGTTGGTCAGTTAAGTAGTAATGAGTTTGTGTTGTCGGTAGACAATGTTGGAAAACCATTTATTTCAAATAATGGAACTCCTCTGGTTTGTAAAACTCCAGCAAAAGCAGCTAAAAGCATCACTGAAAAAACATTAACTCTAGATTTAGCTGCTGACACTTTATTTAAATTTAACGGTTCTTCTTTAAATGACTTACTTCCGAAAGGTCGCCAAGAAGTTTTAAACGTAGCTTCTCAAATTTCAAATAATTTTGTTTCTGTGAGCCAGATTAAGTTGACAGGTCATACAGACCGTTTGGGTAGTGATAGTTATAACTTGCAATTAGGTCAAAATCGGGCAAATACCGTACGGAATTTGTTAGTTCAAAACGGTGTAGCTGGAAATATTATTTCGGCAGAGAGCGCTGGTAAACACCAACCCGTCACGAATGGTTGTTTTGATGTGAAACAACGTGAAGAGCTAAAAACTTGTTTACAGCCAGACCGTCGTGTGAGTGTGGAAATCACGGGCATTACTAAGTAATTGAATCATTAGAATATAAGTAAATATAATTTTAGGTGAAGCATGACTAAGTTTATTGTAATAGAAAAAGATTCTTTAAATAAAGCAACGATTGATACAGCACATATTAGCTTAAATGAAGCGTCTATTGTTCATACTAAAATGAGCCGCGATGATGTAGCTGAGTTTGTACGCGATGGAAATAATTTAGTACTTAAGCTTAAAAATGGAGAAACTATTGTTATAGAAGGTTTTTTCATAACATATGACGATGTTTCTTCTGACTTGGTTTTTGAAGAAGATGGATGTGTTCTCTATTGGTTTGATGGGGCTTCGGGCTTTAATCATATTCCTGGTTTAGAAGTTTTATTACCAGAAGCCGGTAGTAAGCTCATA
This sequence comes from Acinetobacter sp. AM, assembly GCF_003105055.1. NCBI lineage: Bacteria > Pseudomonadati > Pseudomonadota > Gammaproteobacteria > Moraxellales > Moraxellaceae > Acinetobacter > Acinetobacter sp. AM. The sequence goes on from NZ_QETG01000020.1 coordinate 70,106, forward strand.
GGGCTCTTGCCATGGTTAGTTGGTGCTGGAGTCATAGGTGGTGTAATAGCTGCTACAAATGATGATGATAAAAAAGAGAACATTCCTAACGGTACAAACAAAATTGGAGTAGAGACAAACGGTACTATTACAGGTAAAACAGAGAATGTACCTGAAGGAACTGAGGTCAAGATTACTATTACGGGTCAAGACAAAGATGGCAAGTTAATTACTCATGAAGAAACTGTTAAGGTAGATAAAGATGGGAATTATACAACAGACGTGCCGCCAGACTTTGCAGATGGTGAGCTTGAAGTAAAATCTGAAGTTATTGATCGTAATGGTAATACGGTAAAAGCAGAGGATAGTCTTGAAAAGACAGATCATGACAATAATCCAGGTACCCCAGATCAAGGTGGTTTAGATCGCGTTGATAGTACAATCACAGTTGATATCGTTGAAACGGGTGCAATCACTGGTACTACGACAGACGTAGCTCCAGGTACAGACGTTGTGTTGACCATCACAGGTAAAGATGCCAATGGCAATCCAGTGACGGTGAGCAAGACCGTACAGACCGATGCTTCAGGTCACTACAACAGTGCCTTAACGCGAGATGATGGTATTGTTGATGGTTCAAGTGTGACTGTTGTTGCCAATACCACTGACCGTAACGGTCAAGCCGTTCCACCGGCGACAGATAACATTGCCGCACAAGGTAACAACGACAACGATCCAAGCACTCCAGAAGACAAAGGTCTTGATCTGGTTGCGGGTACAATCACAGTTGATATCGTTGAAACGGGTGCAATCACTGGTACTACGACAGACGTAGCTCCAGGTACAGACGTTGTGTTGACCATCACAGGTAAAGATGCCAATGGCAATCCAGTGACGGTGAGCAAGACCGTACAGACCGATGCTTCAGGTCACTACAACAGTGCCTTAACGCGAGATGATGGTATTGTTGATGGTTCAAGTGTGACTGTTGTTGCCAATACCACTGACCGTAACGGTCAAGCCGTTCCACCGGCGACAGATAACATTGCCGCACAAGGTAACAACGACAACGATCCAAGCACTCCAGAAGACAAAGGTCTTGATCTGGTTGCGGGTGCAATCACCGCTGAAATTGATCCGAAAGCAGGCACAGTATCAGGCACAGTGACAGACGTACCTGAAGGCGAAAAAGTCATTGTAACCATTGAAGGTGTAGACAAAGACGGTAATCCAGTTAAGGAAGACGTTGAAACTACCGTGGTTGATGGTAAATACACTGTTGATATCCCAGCAGCAATTGTTGATGGTTCACCAGTTGAAGCAGAGGCGAAATCAACCGACAACAACGGCAAGCCAGTC
>NZ_QETG01000021.1:0-70913 GCF_003105055.1 Acinetobacter sp. AM
AGTTGAAAATGCCTTTGCGAGGTTAAAACATTTTCGAGCGATTGCAACCCGATTTGATAAGCTGGCACGAAATTATCAGTCTATGATTTACATTGCTTGTATGTTCATTTGGTGTAAAGCCAAATAAGGACACGCCCTAATAAAAAATGCCAAAGAACGTTTGATTCTGATTAGTCCCTATTTGAGGCTCAATGATCGTATTAAAGAATTACTCGAAGATAAGAACCGCTTAAAAATTGATATTCGTATTATTTATGGCAAAAGTGATTTGCATCCTGATGAAATTAAATGGATGCAACAACTGGATTATGTTCGAATTAGTTTTTGTAAAAATTTACATGCTAAATGCTATCTCAATGAAGAGACCTGTATTGTTTCAAGCTTAAACCTTTATGAGTTTAGCCAAGTCAATAATAATGAGATGGGCATTTTAATTTCGAAAAATGATGATATCCAAGTTTTTAAAGATGCTTATGAAGAAGCGCAAAGAATTATTCGAATTAGCGATGAAGTTCGAATTTCTTTAGATGAAGTAAAATCCGAACAAACCAAAGCTGAGACTAGCCAAGAAGATTCAGATCACTTGACTAAACTTACCTCTTCTAAATTAGCTGCAAAACATAAAATCAAGACAGGTGATCTTTTAGAAATTTTTGTCGAGAAAGGGCTATTGCAATTAAATGAAAATGGTAAACATTATTTAACTGAACAAGGTAAAGCTGTAGGTGGAGAATTCAGACCAAGCCAATATGGCGGTTATTTTTTATGGTCGGAAAATATGAGTATTTAATTAGAATTAAAACCTCTTAAACTACCCAAATAGCTTAAGAGGTTATTTTTTAAATCACCAATTGCTGTGCTGTCCCCCTGATAAATCCCCTCCACAGCGATGCTTCATTTCATTCAGTATAGGAAAAATGTCATACGGATATTCAGGTACTTTTTTGGTTTTGGCACCAGAGAACTTCGCCATGCCAATTAAAATATTTTCTTCTACGGTTAAGGTCGAAAAAATATCACGTCGTTGCGGGACATAAGTCAAACCCGCACGTCCTCGCTGTTCAGGACTCAATTGAGAAATGTCTTTGCCATCCAATAAATTTGTCCCGACTTGATGGGTAATATCCCCACTTTAATGGTATCGCCACTGGCTGAGGGTGCTTTGGCTTCAAATGCGGCTTTTTCTGCGGGTTTTGAACAACCTGTTAATGCCATACTCCCTACTATCTCTGCCGCCAAAAAGGTTTGGCTCAATAATTTTTGTTGGAACATCTTCAATTCTCCAAGCATTTTATGTTTTTGGTTATGTCTGCCCTGAGTATTCAATCCCCATAACAATTAATTAAGATGTTGTTTTATAATATTAATTTTTAAAATTTAATTTATTAATTTTGTATACATCATTGCATACAAAAAATACTTGCTGACCTAAAATGATGAAAATTTGTCCATCTTTCCATCATAGGATTTGTTGATAAAGAAATGATTTTGATTTTTAAAATAGGTTCACTTTTCTTGCCAATATTGTTCTAAAGCTTCCAAGATATTTGGATAGTGATAAACCTCATCAGGTTCATCCAGTAAGAACAAAAGATAAGATCTCACAGCAGAGCGCTGTTCAGCATTGAATAAGCTGAATTTTCTGTCCGTATGAGGACCTAGTCGTGTTAGCGTAAAAATTAAGTCAAATCTATACTCATCATTTAAACTTGCCAATAAAAAGGCAGGCAAATGAAATAACATACCCTGAGCATCAAAAAAAGATAGGCTACTGTTACAGCGATTCAAATCATCAATCGAGATATTTTTCCAATTTAATTTTTCATCTTTAGCACGATAAGCCAAGCACTGTGCTTGGCTGGCATAATCATCTATCCCTTGTGCCTGATATAAGCCAACACCCTCTTGTAAGGTGACCCCAGCAAAAGCACTACAAATCTTTTGTTTCACTTGCTCTAACTCTTGCCAGCGTGGCAAGAGTTCTTCAGCCTCTACAATTGTGATCAGATCATAGCCATTTTTACGCATTTCCTGAATATCATCAGGTGAAGGATACTTTCTCATCAGACCGCAATATCCGCCAGATTGCCTTTTTGCTCTAACCAATGTTTACGGTCACCTGAACGCTTCTTGGCCAACAACTTATCCAACAAACTCGTGGTTAAATGACTATCGTCCAAATCTAATTGCACCAGACGACGGGTGTTCGGGTCCATTGTCGTTTCACGCAATTGGCTGGCATTCATCTCACCCAAGCCTTTAAAGCGAGTAATTTGCGGATTTTTGGTTTTGGCTTTCTTCAGAATTGACTCGAGCTCTTCTTCATCCAAGGCATAATGCACGTCTTTGCCGTCATCGATACGGAACAAAGGTGGCATCGCCACATATAAATGTCCTTCTTCAACCAAGGTGAGGAAATGTTTCACAAACAGCGCACACAACAGTGTGGCAATGTGCAGACCATCTGAATCGGCATCCGCCAAGATACAAATCTTGCCGTAACGCAATTCGGATAAATCATCGCTGCCTGGATCAACCCCGATCGCAATCGCGATATCATGCACTTCTTGGGAAGCAAGCACCTCATCGGAAGAGACCTCCCAAGTATTTAAAATCTTGCCGCGAATTGGCATGATGGCTTGGAAATTTTTATCCCGTGCCTGTTTGGCTGAACCGCCCGCAGAATCTCCTTCCACAATAAACAGTTCTGAATCTTCTCGGGTTTGCCCGACGCAATCCGCCAATTTACCCGGCAAAGCAGGTCCCGATACGATTCTCTTACGTTCCACTTTTTTCGCAGCTTTTAAACGACGACCGGCTTTGGAAATCGCCATTTCTGCCAGTTGCATGGCAATTTCAGAATGCTGGTTCAACCACAGTGCAAAAGCATCTTTGGCAATGTTCTGTACAATACCAGCAGCTTCACGGCTAGAAAGGCGCTCTTTGGTTTGCCCTGAAAATTGCGGTTCTTGGAATTTCAGCGACAAAATATAGTTCACGCCATCCCAAACATCTTCCGCAGACAGTTTCAAGTTACGCGGTAATAAATTACGCAGCTCACAAAACTCACGCAAAGCATCAGTGACCCCTGAACGAAGGCCGTTGACATGCGTTCCGCCTTGCGCCGTTGGAATCAAGTTGACATAGCTTTCCTGAATTTGCTCGCCACCTTCTGCATTCCAACAAATGGCAAATTCTGCACTGGCACGTTCAGCATCCCCAGTAGCGACAAATGCAGGTGCAGGCACAATTTCACGGTCTTCCAGTTCGTCCATTAAATAATCGACCAAACCATTTTCAAATTGCCACTCAATTTTTTCGTCGTTGATTTCATCGACATAAATAATTTGTAGCCCAGCAGCTAAGACCGCCTTGGCTTTTAAATTATGTTTCAGCGCTTTTAGGGCAAATTTAGGAGAATCAAAATATTTCGTTTCTGGCCAAAAATGTACCAAGGTCCCTGTGGCCCGTTTAGGGGCTTTGCCCTCTAACACCGTCAAAGGTGCAACAGGTTCACCCTGCTCGAATGCCATTTGGTAGAGGTTACCTTGACGCTGAACTTCCACTTCGACACGGGTCGATAGAGCGTTCACGACAGAAATGCCTACACCATGTAACCCTCCAGAAAACTGGTAGTTATCGGTACTGAATTTTCCGCCTGCATGCAATTTGGTTAAAATAATTTCAATCCCGCTTTGCCCATATTCAGGATGAATATCCACGGGCATTCCACGGCCATTGTCCGCAACAGCCAAGGAGCCATCTTTATATACCGTCACCGTAATTTTATTGGCATGCCCCGCCAGCGCTTCGTCCACCGCATTATCAATGACTTCCTGAGCCAAATGGTTCGGACGAGACGTATCGGTATACATTCCTGGACGACGACGGACAGGGTCCAAACCAGATAAAACTTCAAGCGATTGAGCGGTATATTGAGACACGTTGTACGATTTCCTTATAATCTGGAAGACGAAAAAAATTGTAAAATCATGGGGATTTTAGCAGCAAAATCATCCATGGCATGGTTGCCATGCGCTTCGGTCATGACCAAAGCTCGCGGTTGCTGCGACGCATAATAACGTTCCGCTTCACGATAATCTAAAACATCGTCGCCTTGTTGTAATAACACCAGCACTTTGTCTGCTTGCTGAACATTTGGCACTGCAATCTGCTCTAAATAGTCCAATTGTGCCTCATCCAAGGTCCATGCAGGATTAACCTGATAGGGAAGTTGCTGTTGCCCAAATAACTCACGAAACAATTGCCATGGTCGCATAGCTGGATTAATCAAAACAGCAGGCAGCGCATGCCTTGCGACCAATTGTGTCGCATAGAAGCCTCCCAGACTACTGCCGACCAAAGCAACATCCTGATGGGCAAGTACCAAATCTTGTAACACTTGTAGGGCTTGCTCAGGTGGCATATTTAAGTCGGGCACATGGACAGCCAATGTATCATCTTGTGCACAATACTGTTGTAGCTGCTGTGCTTTGATTGATTTTGGACCACTTTGAAAGCCGTGGATATAAACAATATTCATATTTTCTGGTTACGTAGCTTATCCCTTCATCCATTTTTCATCATTCTGACGCAGGATTATTCTAAATTCGTCGAAAGGCTCAAATTGTTAGACAAAATAAGCCCTATTTCATGATCTTCATCGGTATTTTAAAATTATTCGAGTTGTTCTCGATATGATGAAAACTGAAAAAAGTTATACCTCTATCTTAATCAAAATGAAAGCGTTGAGATGAGACAAACAAAGCATCAAGGATAACAACAAATGCCGAGTTTAACACCGCTGCATGAAACTTATTGTAAATGGGATCGGACACCTCCCAGCCAAGCAGATTTACTGGAAGGTCTGGCCCAATTACTCAGTACGCCACTCAACAATGTGGTGCAAGATTTTATGCGTACCATTCAGCGGGAAATTTTCTCAAGTATTTTTGGTCTTGATGAGCAAGAATTCAAAAATTTGCAAAATCACCCACAAATTGCTCGATTTAACCGCTTAAGCATGAGTGTATTAGAAAATTATGGACATTATCTTTTAGCGCCAGGCCTACGCCAAATTATAGAAAAATACCCAAAACTGCATGAAAAACCGCTTACTCCGACTCTGCATTTTTTAGTGGGTGCGGTGAATGGCGTATTGGGTGACTATTTGCTGAAATATCATAATCCAATGGCACTGCCGATGGTGCTCTATGATCACTACGGTGAAATCCAACGTGGCGATTTATCGGGTCGGGTGGTGATTTTTGTGCATGGTCTGTGTATGAACCATCTTGACTGGACCAACCGTAATAATGGGGGTTTTGGCGAAAAACTGCTGGCGCAACGGGACCACAACACCATGTTGTACTTAAACTACAACACAGGGCGTCGTATTTCGGCCAATGGACGCAGCCTCGCCAATACCTTAGAAGATCTGATTCAGCGTAACCCGCGCATTACCAGTATTGATATTATTGGGCATAGTATGGGCGGACTGGTTGCCCGCAGTGCCTTGTTCTATGGTAAACAAAATCTGCATCAATGGCTGCACATGGTCGAAAACTTGGTCTGTCTAGGTTCACCACATCATGGTGCAGCACTGGAACGATTTGGTTTTGCGGTTCAAGAAAAACTGGGGCGCTTTCCGATTGTGAAATTGGTCGGGCATCTGGTCAATATTCGCAGTAATGGTATTTTAGATTTACGTTATGGCAGTGTCCGTGATGACGATTGGGAGCATAACGAAGCACGGATTGGTTTCTTTGACGATAACCGTAAACCTGCTCCTCTACCTTCGCATATCAATACCTATTTGGTCGCAGGCACACTCGAATTTGAGCACCGTAAAAACAAAACCTTAAAAGTAATTGGCGATTATTTGGTCAGTGTAAAAAGTGCTTTAGGCGAACATCCCAATCCACGTTTTCAATTGAAATTACCCGAATCACATAAAGCCATTTTTTACGGTCTGAATCATTTAGAAATTCAATACCACTCCAGCGTAGCAGAACAAATTGTGCATTGGTTCTATCCTGAAAAAGCACAACATCATCAACTGCATGCACATGAACATATGATTGGTTTAGATGATTTGGAAGGCATTGCCCTGACCTGATGCCACATGAAAAAAGCCAACAACTGTTGGCTTTTTGATACCTCTTGAACAAAGTCGCTATTATTTTTTAGCTTTCGCTGCGGTTGGATAACGGCGCACCAATTGCCACAGGCTCACCACAGCCAAGACCACGAAAAATAACAATGACCATACAGGCAAAGACTGTCCCAAGAATGTCCAGTCAATCACCGCACACTCGCCTGAACCTGTGAGCACTTGTGCCAACACGCTTTTTAATGGCAAAGCATCAATCAGATAATTTAATCCTGGACCACAGCTCGGCACCTGATCGGGCGGCAAGTTCTGCAACCAAACATGGCGTGCTGCAACACCTGCCGACCATAAAATAGACAAGCTACCGAGTAAGGCATAAATGCGTTTTCCCACCGTAGACTTTGGATTATGAATCAACGCAATCAGGGAAATAAAGCCCAACCCCATTAAACCCACACGCTGAAAGACGCACAATGGGCATGGAGACAAACCTTGGACATGTTCGAGATACAGCGCAAACGCCATACCCACAATACTGGCAATCACTAAAAACCCGCTCACGAAGCGAAAACTCCATTGCATGGTCAAACCTCTTAATTTTTATCGATAATGTGCAAGATATTCGTCAAAACTGATGTCAGTATCTTGTTCAAGTTGTTGTTGCTGTTGTAGCGATGTTTGTGCCAGTTCATCAAAATAGGCCTGTGTTTCAGGGTTTAATTGATGCTGTTCATACACTGCCGCATGTTGTTGAGCCATCACGCTACCAAAATTCCACGTTCCACCATGTGTCAGGGTATCTGCGATCACCTGTGCTGAAAGGGTATGATCGACCTCATCAATACGTTGTTGCATCAGTTGTAAAGCTTGGACATACAACTGCGTGGTATTGGCTTGATCCAGCAATTCTGCGAAGGGTTGCATCGCATCAAGATGTTTTTGACACCAAGCTTCAATCTGATAATCCTGTCCATCTTCCACAATGTGTGCATTCGGTGCACGCCCCCGATTGACCACTTCCGCCTGATTCTGTTCAATCTGTTCTTGCTCAGCATCTAACAGCGCAGGACTGTCTTGTAATAAACAATACAATGCCAAGACTTCCAGAAAACCTGCGCTGCTTTCATCAATCCCAATCGGACTATACGGATTCACATCCACCGCACGTAGCTCGACATAGCCCACGCCACGATTCGCTAAAGCGTCTGAAGGCGTTTCACCCGCTTGAGGCACCTGTTTTGGTCGCACCAGACTGTAGTACTCATTTTCAATTTGCAGGACATGGTCATTAATTTGGGTTGGCTCACCTTGCGCATCATTTAACCCTAAACGGCTAAAGTCTGCATACGGAGTTTTGACCGCTTTTTGTAAACCGTCTAAATAGCCCTGAATGTCATTATAGTGAATGCCGAGTTGCTTCTGCGCTGAATTCTGATAACCAAAACGTCCCATGCGCAAAGCAGTGGCATAAGGCAAATATAACGTCCCTTTTAACAACGGTAGCAAATGATGCTCACGCCCCGTCATAAAGCATTTACACACTGACGGACTTGCACCCAACAAAAACATCACCAACGGCGTTAAACGAATAAAATTGCGAATGAGGCCAAAATAGCGATGGCTACGGTAATCTTGTGCAGACAGTTGGCGTAAATGAGCATCGGTTTCTTGTTGTTGTAATGCATTAAATAAGCTGTCGGGGAAGGATAAATTATAATGTACCCCAGAAATGGTCTGCATACGGCGACCATAACGAATGCCTAAACCATGACGGTATAAGGTCTTGAAACGGCCAATATTAGAACTGCCATATTGTGCCAAACGAATATTGTCTTCCTCACTGTCTAACATACAAGGCATCGACAAAGGCCAAAGTTTTTCTTCGTTCTCTAAGTGACGATGCACCACAGCATGAATATCGGTCAAATAAGACAAGGTTTTGGCAATACTGTCTTGTGGAGGGGTAATAAACTCCATCAAGGCTTCTGAATAATCGGTGGTGATATGCGGATGGGTCAATGCCGATCCCAACGCTTTAGGATGATCGGCTTGCGATAAAAAACCATTGCTTTGCATCCGCAAACTTTCACGTTCTACACCACGCAACATCCCTTGTAACAGCGAAGAATCCACCCAAGTCGGAAGTACAGCTTGAGAGGTCGATTCGGGTTGATTCATTATCATCTCGCTTTTTGGAAGAACTACTAAAATAAAATCATCAGTTTATATCAGTCTACTGTGATTTGATGCCGCCACATAATATGCTGTCTATTTTTTAAACAGATTCACAGCATTTGCTGCTTCTGTCGAAAAGATCCAATAAATCAGATCAGTAGCATTAATATGGGTAACATCGCTTATGTTCAACAGGTCAATATAAAAATTTCTTAAAAAGTATACCTATTGCGGCAATTTTTTATCACAAAGTTACTCTATAAGACACCCAAAAAATATGATTTTATGGAAGAATAAGTGCTAAGGATCTGTAATAAAAATGAATTATCAGGATATTTTAAGCTTTTGGTTTGCCCCTGAAACTCAACCAAACTGGTTTGCCCAAAGTAGCGAATTTGATCAAATGTTAGCAGAAAAGTTTGCTCAGATACATCAGCAAGCTGCTTTAGCTGAACTGTGGGAATGGCGCCAGCAGCCTGAAGGGCGTCTTGCCGAAGTGATTATTCTGGATCAATTTTCCCGTAATTTATTTCGTGATCAAGCACAGGCCTTTGCACAAGATGGACTTGCGCTCGGGTTGGCACAAGAAGCCATTTTAGGTCAACATGACTTAGAACTTAGCCCAGAACATCGTTATTTCTTATATATGCCTTTTATGCACAGTGAGTCGCAACGTGTACATGAATTTGGGTTAAAATTATTTGAACAACTGGGACATCCGATTGCCTTAGAATTTGAACGACAACATAAAGCTATTATTGACCGATTTGGACGCTATCCACACCGAAATCAGATTCTAGGACGATCATCTAGCGCTGAAGAATTAGAATTTTTGACACAACCCAATAGCCATTTTTAACCCTGAGCGATGTGTCTTCTTTCTCCCCTATTTCATCAGCAGTCTGCGGAGTATAAACATGAAAACTAAGCTTATTGCCCTGACTCTTCTCACACTCGCGCTGGTGGGCTGTGCCTCTACGCCTTCTAAACCTCGAACCTTCGATCAGTTGGGACGGTTTAATACCTACCCCATGAACACGCAAACCTATCGGATTAGTTTTGAAGCCGACCCGAATATGAACTATGGCGTTGCGGAAGAAATTACCTTGGTCAAAGCAGCACAAACGACGCTTAAAAATGGCTTTCGCTATTTTAAAGTGCTAGATGACCCCAGTAATTTGACCAATAAACCACCCCGTCAGGCTATCGTGTATCGCTCACCGTCTTTCTACCCTTATGGTTACTATCCACGTGGCAATTACCGCCGCTATCCAGGCTATTGGCCAGACCCATTTTACGACACACCACAGGTGGTAAATATTGACCCTGTACAAGTCTCGTATACGATTGAGTGCTATAAAGAACAGGATAAAGTGCCAAGCGATGCTTTTGATGCGATGCTTATTCTAAAATCTTTAGGGCAAAAATACGGACTGACCTCTACAGGTGAGGTCATTCAACCACAACCCGAAGTATCTGCTCCAACCCAAAAATAAAATTAGGACCATTCTATGCCTGTAGCGACCACCAGTTCTGAAAGCTTGCAACGGAGTAAACGCTTCGCAAATATCGCTTTATTGCTGGCGGTCATGACATGGATTGTGCTCATGGTACTCGCCAAATTCATGCCCGAATACGCTTGGCTGATTCATATTCTCATGTTGTCCGCAGAAGCAGGTATGGTCGGTGGATTAGCAGACTGGTATGCCATTACGGTACTGTTTCGCAATCCTTTTGGCAAAATGCCAATTCCCAAGTTCTTACTTGACCATACCGAAATTATTCCCCGCAACAAAGCCCGCATTGCCGAGTCCATGGGGCGTTTTGTACAGGAAAATTTTCTCTCTCCCCAAGTGGTCGAACGTAGTCTTCAAAATATCGACTTGAGTCTGGCCGTCGGTCAATGGTTAGCCAATCCGCATAACAACACGCAAGTGACGCAAGTGATTCAGCAAACCGTCCCGAAAATCTTTGACTTTGTTGGGCAAGAACAGATTGGACGCTTTATTCAAAACAATAGCGTGCAATGGGTGCGCAACACCAATATCAACATGCTGGCCAGTGAAATGCTGCGTGCCGTGATTGAAAATGACTTCCACCAAGATGTATTGCAACGTGGTCTCGATGTCGTACATGACTGGATGATCCACCATCCAGAGCAAACCCGTGAACTCACACAAAAGCTGTTTAAAGAACTGGGAGTCTCTAAATTGGCCAAAGGCGCCAGTTGGATTGGGATTGATGTGCAACAACGCACCATTGACTCACTGATTGAACGGGTAGAATCCATGCTCGCCAATCCAGAACATCCTTGGCGACAACAGATTGAAGAAACGGCCCAAGAACTGATGCTGCAATTAACCGATCGGAACAGTGCAGCAAGCCAACGCCTGAATCAGGGTAAAGATGCCTTACTGGATAGCCCTCAAGTGCTGAATTTTATTCGCGGTGCGGTGGTGATTTTATGTGATGCCATCAAAGCCGATTTAATGCAGCCTGATTCGGGTATTGCAGCCAATCTACGCGTGGCGATTCAACAGGTCGGGGAAAACATCATTGCCAATCAGGCTGTCCGCCAGTTATTGAATGATCGCATGAGTGGTTTGGCGGTTAATTTGAGTGATCAATACAGTGAAAAAGTGATTCGTTTTATTAGCGAACGCATTCATGAATGGGACTCACGCGAGATGATTGGTAAAATTGAAAATGAAGTCGGTGGCGACCTGCACATGATTCGTGTCAACGGCGTGGTGGTGGGGGCCTTTATTGGTCTCGCACTGGGGATTATCCGTGCTGTGGTCGATTATTTGCTCTAATTCACGATACGACTCAGACAAAGAAATAAATAGATTTAAACTTGTACAAACCTTGCAACATGCTAAATTAAATCGGTTTATTCTTCCTTGAGTCTGCGGTCATGCTTGAAATTCATTCCAAACTCCCTGCACAAGGGGTCACGATTTTTAGCCAGATGACTGCCATGGCACAACGGCTGAATGCACTCAATTTATCACAAGGCTTTCCCGACTTTGCGCCACCACAAGCCTTGGTTGAAGCCTTGAGCCATGCAACCTTACACGGATCTAATCAATATGCAGCAGGCGATGGTTTACTCAGCCTACGCCAACAAGTCGCGCAACAGTTTCTACAGCGCGATCAACTGAATCTCGATCCTGTCCATGAAATCACCATTACACCTGGGGCGACCATCGCCTTATTTAGTGCCATTCAAGCCCTTGTAAATGCAGGTGATGAAGTCATTGTGTTTGATCCAAGCTATGACAGCTACGCACCAAGTATTGCTTTGGTCGGTGCAAAAGCGATTCATATTCCTTTAATGGCACCGCATTTTCATGTGGACTGGAACCGAGTTGCCAACGCAATTAATGCCAAAACCCGCATGATCATTGTCAATACACCACATAATCCAACGGGGGCGATTTGGTCCAAGCAAGATTGGCAACAGTTGATTCAACTGATCCAAAATCGAAATATTGTGGTGCTCTCAGATGAGGTCTATGAACACTTGGTATACGATGGACAACAGCACTATTCAGCTTTGTCTTTTCCAGAGCTGCGTGAACGGTGTTTTGTGGTCGGTTCATTTGGAAAAACCTTCCATGTGACGGGTTGGAAAACAGGGTATTGTGTGGCTGCCCCTGAGTTGATGCGGGTCTTTCGTCAAGTTTATCAATTTTCCAATTTTTGTGGAGTCACGCCAGTTCAAGTCGCTTTAGCACAGTACATGCAAGAACATCCTGAACATATTCAGCAGCTTGCTTATTTTTATCAGCAAAAACGTGATTTATTTAATGCAGGATTAGCAACTTCCCGATTTACATTGACGCCCTCTCAAGGCACCTATTTCCAAAATCTGGATTATCGTGCGATTCGCCCCGATTTGAATGATGTTGACATGTGCCACTTCCTTGCCGAACAGCATGGCATTGTCGCCATTCCGATTTCTGTGTTTTATCAACAACCACCTGAAGATTTAAAACTGATTCGTTTTTGTTTCGCCAAAACTGAACAGACCTTGACCCAAGCCACCCAAATTCTTAGTGCGGTATAAAGCCAATCCAAGCGTAAAAAACAACTGATGCAATATGGCTTTGTTTACTGAAATACATCCATTTTTTCTATGCTAACTGTGCTAGGGTAAGCTGAAACAATACGATAAAAAGAGCACAGGATCATCTATGTCGGCACACAACCCTTTGGTGCAACATCAAAAGCTATGGAAAGCCTTTTTTATTTTCCTGATGCCGTTGATTGCCACCAATATTCTGCAAAACCTATCAGGGACAATTAATACGGTCTTTGTCGGGCAGATGATGGGGGTACAGGCGATTGCCGCAGTAGCAGTATTTTTTCCGATTTTGTTCTTTTTAATGGCCTTTGTAATTGGCTTGTCCGCAGGCTCAACTGTATTGATCGGACAGGCATGGGGTGCACAGAATATAGAAAAAGTGCGGGCGGTCGTCGGCTCGACCCTATTCATGACCCTGATTGGTGGAAGCATCATTGCCTTACTGGGGGTATTGTTTGCCCGTCATGTGTTATTGGCGTTGGGCACAGATGAAGCCGTCATGCATTTGTCCTTGCCTTATGTGCAGTGGATGCTCGCAGGTAGCCCCTTATTATTTATCTATATTATTTATACCTCCATTTTACGCGGTGTGGGCGATAGCACGACCCCTTTAATCGCCTCGGGCATGACCATTTTAGTGGGCCTTTGTGTGACTCCTGTCTTGATTGCAGGCTATTGGGGCTTTCCTCGACTGGGAATTGTTGCACCTGCAATTGCATCGACCTTAGGTTTTATTTCTGTTCTGATTTTTTTATATTTTTATCTGGCTTATAAACAACACCCGCTCAGACTCGACGCGCAAATGCTGCGCCATATTCGTTTTGACCGCCAACTCAGTCAAATTATTTTACGCCTTGGTATTCCAACTGGGGTGCAAATGGTCACGACTTCGGTTGCTGGTTTGGTGATTGTCGGGTTGGTCAATCGTCATGGTGCTGATGCGACTGCTGCCTATGGGGCAGTGAATCAGGTTCTGAATTATATCCAGTTCCCTGCACTTTCGATTGCCATTGCTGCATCGATTTTTGCAGCACAAGCAATTGGCGCTGGAAAGTCAGAATTACTCGCCAAAGTTACACGTACCGCACTTGGGATGAATATTGCGATTACAGGTTTATTGGTGGTTTTAGGTTATCTATTTTCAAAATATCTGATGGCGCTTTTTATTACAGATCATGCTGTGGTCGAGCTTGGTCAACAGCTTTTGTTTATTGTGTTATGGTCCATTTTATTCTTTGGTGCCAGCGCAATTTTCGCGTCGATTATGCGTGCCAGTGGTACCGTCACCGTTCCGATGATCATCAACATTGTTGCCATTATTGCTATTGAAGTCCCCTGCGCTTATTTATTTAGTGACTGGTGGGGACTGCAAGGTATATGGTATGCCTATGCACTTGCCTTTGTCTGCCTATGTGTGATGCAAGGTCTGTATTATCAATTTGTCTGGAAAAAGAAAACCATACAAATCTTAATTTAATGGCTGATTGGCTGAAAAAACGTGCTGATCCTCAGATCAACACGTATCACCTTTTATTTAAAACGTTTACTCAACGTCGTCGCCATAGCCGTCACTTTTTGATAGCCTGTTGGCAAAATACGCTGAATCAGATCTAACGATTTTGCATCGTTGCCAATTAACACACGACGCTTATCTTTTTGCACCGCAGCTAAAATTTGACGTGCAGCTTCTTCTGGTGGAATACGTAATAACTTGTTAAATGTGCGTGCCGATTTTTCTGGATTCATCCCCAAGCTGCGCAAGCTGTCATTCATACGCGCATCATTGGCAATATTGGTGCGAATTCCACCTGGATGTACACACAGCGCGCTAACCCCACAGTTTTCAATATCCAGTTCCTGACGTAAGGATTCGGTAAAACCACGAACCGCAAACTTGGTGGCATTATAAGCCGATTGGGTAGGTTGAGCCGTTAAACCGAATAAGCTAGAAATGTTGATGATATGACCATCGCCTGTTTGCTTAATCAAAGGCAAAAACTCTTTGGTCCCGTACACCACACCCCAAAAATTAATCCCCACAATCCATTCTAGTTCATCATAACTCGCACCTTCTACTGTCGAGCCCAACGCCACCCCAGCATTGTTAAAAATCATATTGACTGAACCATGATTTTGTACTGTTTCTTCTGCCCAAGTACGCATGGCTTCACGATCAGACACATCCAGTTTTTTGGTGGTCACTCGAACATTGCTGTCTTTGAGTAATTCTACGGTTTTTGCCAAACCTTGCTCATTAATATCACTTAAAGAAAGGTGACAACCTTGTTGAGCTAAAAGTAATGCCAACTGTTGACCAATCCCTGAACCCGCACCTGTTACAGCGGCGACTTTATTGTTAAATGTTTTCATTTTCTTTCCTTATTGGTTCCTAAGGCGGTATGACAAAGCTACCCCCCATTCTTTTATGCATGATGCGAAAGACTCTCTCAATATAAATTTGACAATAACCATTGTCAATAAATGTCTGATGAATCTCCTTTCGGCCAAACTCCGCGTTTAATTTAGGCATTTGCAGCAATTATTGTTAAACTATAGGCGGTCTTTGCTACGTTTTATCTTTATGACTTATTCCAATACCAACGATGCAGGAAAAAATAACCAACCGTTAAAAAATAAAGAACGCCAGTTTAAAGGACTCTCTTTGACTGAGCGTCAGCAGGCACGCCGTGAAAAACTCATCGAAGCGGGGATTGAAGTTTATGGCACCCATGGTTTTTTTGCCGTCACGGTCAAAGACATTTGCAATGAAGCCAAACTGACCGAACGCTATTTTTATGAATCCTTTAAAAAGAGTGATCAACTCTTCCAAACTATCTTTTTAAAACTGATTGATGAACTGCAACAGAACGTTATGCAAGCGATTATGCAAGCCTCAAACAGTCATGAAAAAATGGTCGATGCTGGCTTAACCGCCCTACTCACCACGCTCAAAGATAACCCGCGGATGGCGCGTATTATTTATATCGATGCCATGCTGGTGCAAGAACTGCATAACCAAGCCACCATTCACGAAACCATGTTGCGTTTTGACCGTATGATTCATGCTTTTGTCATGTTGATGATGCCGAATATCCCGCATTCAGAACGTGAAATTTCATGGGTTTCTACAGGCTTAAATGGTTATGTTACCCAGATTGCGATTCGTTGGGTCATCAGTGGCTTTAAACAGTCTCTGGAAGATGTATTGGCATCGTGTCGAGTGGTTTTTTTAGCCCTACTCGAATCATTTTCTGAGAAAAAAAATTAAATTACAGATATTTAATTTTTACAAAAAATTGACTCTAATTTTATGACCGCCTCTACGCCTGTCTAAAATTGTTCATGAATTCGACTAAAAATTGTCACAAAACTTTGCGAAAATTGGGATTCTGCCCTATTCTGCAATGATACTGTCATAATTAATCTTTGTAATAAGCCTGTCATAAATAAAAAACGGCCTACCGTTATCATCAATAGGATATTGCGTTGTGAAAGATGACTACATACTAATCGTCGATGACGAACTTCCAATTCGAGAGATGATTCATACCTCTTTGGATATGGCAGGCTTTCAATGCTTACAGGCAGAAGATGCAAAACAGGCGCATCAAATGATTGTCGATCAACGCCCAGCGTTAATTCTGCTCGACTGGATGATGCCTGGTGGTGTCAGCGGTGTCGACCTTTGTCGTCGCCTTAAACGCGATGAAAACTTATCTGAAATTCCTGTGATTATGCTGACTGCGCGCGGAGAAGAAGACCATAAAGTCCAAGGTCTCGATGCAGGTGCAGATGACTACATGACCAAACCTTTTTCGACGCGTGAATTGGTATCGCGCATTAAAGCAGTGCTGCGTCGCGCCAATGCTCTAAGCGGCGAAAAAACCATTGATGCCAATGGTTTATTACTTGATCCAGTCAGCCAACGCGTCAGTTTTAGCAATAACATTCTAGAAATGGGGCCAACTGAATATCGTTTGCTGGCCTTCTTCATGACGCATCCTGAACGTGCTTATACCCGTGCGCAATTGCTTGATCAGGTTTGGGGTGGCAATGTCTATATTGAAGATCGTACCATTGACGTCCATATTCGTCGTTTACGCAAAGTCTTAGAACCCTATGGTGCAGACCGTTTTGTTCAAACCGTGCGTGGAACGGGTTACCGCTTCTCCACTCGTGCTGATGTAGCTTTAGGTTAATTTTAGTTTTATGTATGAACCCTACCCTGTCCCCGAACTGGCGCGTGAGCATCAAAAATTCCGTTACAGCAGTTTATGGATATTTGCCAAACAAGATTTACGTTTACTGGCGTTTCTACTGCTCATTGCAAGCTTGATCGGGTTTGGCATCGGGTATTTTTGGGTTTGTATTTTTACCGCTTTTACCATTTTTTTTGGTTTCCAATTGCGTTCTTTGTACTTGGTCAATGAATGGATTTCCAACCGTCCTTATGATGTTCCGCCTAATTTAAACGGTATTTGGGGGGCATTATTATTTAATGTCTATCGTGCACAGCGCCAAGAACGTATTGTTCAAGCTGAAATGGTCGGCTTGATTGACCGTGCACAATCTTCATTGGTGGCACTGGCAGAAGCGGTGGTGTTAATTGATGAGTCACATCAAATTGAATGGTGGAATCCCGCGGCGGAAAAACTACTCGGTATTCAGGCGCTAGATCGTGGTCGCAATATCATGACTATTCTGCGCCAGCCGAGTTTTATTGAATATTTCAAACAAAGCGATCAAATTCCTGACGGAATTAAAATGAAATCCTCAGTGTTTGAAGATCATTACGTACAAATCAAAATGACTCGCTTTGGCGGTGAAAGCCGTCTTTTAGTGGCGTATGACGTGACTCGGATGCACAATCTGGAGCAAATGCGTAAAGATTTTGTCGATAATATTTCACATGAATTACGCACGCCTTTAACGGTGCTCAGTGGTTATATTGAAACCTTTACCGACCAAGAAGATTTAAATCCACGCTGGAAGCGTGCGTTTGAGCAAATGCAGGCACAGACCAAACGCATGAATGCCTTGGTCAATGATTTGTTGCTATTATCCCGTTTGGAAAATAACAAACAAATTGCCAAAAACCAGATTATTGAAATGCCAAGCCTGATGAATCAGTTATTCGATGATGCGCAGGCGTATAACGTGGATTATGGCCATACCCTGAATCTGGACATCGACAGTCATTGCGACCTCATTGGTTCAGATACCGAATTGGCCAGTGCGTTTAGCAATCTCATTACCAATGCGATTAAATACACCCCGAAAGGCGGTACCATTACCATGGGTTGGCATGATGATGGCGAACATGGTTATTTCACGGTTGAAGATACAGGTATTGGGATTGATCCAAAACATTTGCCACGCTTAACCGAACGCTTTTATCGTGTGGATAGCGCACGTAGTCGTCAAACAGGTGGAACGGGTTTAGGACTGGCGATTGTGAAACACGTACTGATGCAGCACAACGCACATTTAGAAATTGAATCCAAAGAGAATCAAGGCTCGACCTTTAAAGTGGTGTTCCCGAAAGAGCGCCTGTATCACATGAGCTAAAAATTGTTTTATTCAGCAATGATTATTATATGATTTAAAAAATAGGGATTGAGATGGTTGCATACGACAACCATCTCAAAGGCATCATTACAGGGTATGCCCCAATGCTTCGCCCATCACTACCGTCGAATTGGCTTTAAACTGCGCATCCCACTGCATTTTATTGTGTTCAAATAAAACAATCGCGGTTGAACCTAAGTAAAAACGCCCTAGCTCTGCACCTTTTTCAAGGAAAAGATTGTGCTGGTTTAACTCTAAACGCCCAGTCGGTTTCACTTTGCCTGTCGCAACCGTTTCAATGCCTGCCACAATCATCGCACCGACTAACACCACGGCCATACGACCCAATTCGGTATCAAACAAACACACCATACGCTCATTACGTGCAAACAAACCTGGAATATTTTCAGCCGTGGTCTGGTTCACAGAGAACAATTCACCCGGCACATATAAAGTTTCGGTGAGCGTACCTGCAAACGGCATATGTACACGGTGATAATCGCGCGGAGATAAATATACCGTTGCAAATTCACCCTGTTTGAATGGCTCTGCTAATTGAGGATCCGCAATCAGTTTTTCAACCGAAAAACTTTGCCCTTTGGCTTGGAACACTTCGCCAGACTCAATATGCCCCAATTGTGAAATTGCCCCATCGGCAGGTGACACAATGCTCGTCTCATCGGTATCAATCTCACGCACACCCTCTTGCAAAGCACGGGTAAAGAACTCATTGAATGATTTGTATTTCAACGCATTTTTTTGCTCTGCAATCGACATATCAATGCCATATTGCGCTTTAAATGCAGAAATTGCCGTGTTTTTAATCAATGGATGTTCACTGGCAGCAATCTTACCGACCACACGCGAGAGTTGATGTTGTGGCACAACGCGTTGCGCCTGAATAAAAAATTGTTTTGTTAAACGTGAGGTGAGGCTCAAGACGGTAACTCTCCAGTAACGATTGGACTATCGAGGCGATTGCCCCATTCACTCCACGCACCATCATAAGCTCGAATATTCCAACCCAATACACGACCCAAAATATAAGCCAAACCTGAACGATGATGTGACTGGCAGTACACCACGACAGGTTCTTGTAAATTGAAACCTTGTTGTTCTAAGCGTTGTTGTGTGCGTTCTAAAGCATGCAATTTTAAATGATTTTCACGGTTAAGTGCAGTACTCCATTCAAAATGGCGCGCATTTGGAATGTGACCACCGCGTCGCGCTGCTAATCTTAAACCCGTATATTCATCTTCAGTTCGACAATCCCAAAGCTGAATGGCGTTTTGCTGTACCAAAGACAGCAACTCGGGATATTCAATTCGGACTTGATCTTGCGCAGCCAAATTGACTTGCACTAAGGATTCTACAGGGGCGAATTGCTCCTGTTCTGAAGTGGTGGGCAAACCTTGCCCTAACCATGCATGAATACCGCCATTGAGCAGCGAGGTATTATAAAAACCTAAGCAATGCAAATTCCAGATCAAGCGTCCTGCCCAAGCACCACCTTCATCATCATAAACCACCACATGATGCTCAGGGCTAATATTCAAATACTGAATCAGCGCAGTCAAGCCTTCAGCATCAGGTAATAATCCTGTGGTATTTTCTTCTTGGCGCAGCAATTGTGCGGGCTTAAGTGGAATGGCATGTGGAATATGTAGCTGCTCATAAACTGAACGTCGACTTAAATCCACGATACGTAATTTTTCATTGTCTAAATGTGGAAGTAGCTCTTCCACCTCGATTAATAAACCCAAATTTAGCGTAGATTCCGTCATCTTTTTTACACGTTTTGTTCTGGCAACAGCTTGATCTTAGCATAAGCCCATGTCTACCAACTGCCGATTTTCCTAGAGATCATTGCAGAAAATCAGCAATATAAATCAATTAATGCACAGGCTCTGTAATTTGAAAAACCTGACGTAAGTAGGCCAAGAAGGTATCGTTATCGGTCATGGTTTTGCCTGGACTATCTGAAATTTTCGCCACCGATTGTCCATTACATTCCACCAACTTCAATACAATATTCAATGGAGTCTGCCCCATATCATTGGTCAGATTGGTGCCAATGCCGAAGCTCACTTTGAAACGGTCTTTGAAATATTGATGTAATGCCCAGGCTTTTTGTAAATCTAAACCATCACTAAAGGTCAGCATTTTGGTTCTACTGTCAATTTTCAAGGTTTTGTAATGCGCATAGGCTTTATCCCCCCAAACAAAAGGGTCACCACTGTCATGTCTCAAACCATCGAATAATTTGGCAAAATACAAATCGAAATCGCGCAGGAAAGCATCCATTCCCACCACATCGGTCAGGGCAATGCCTAGATCCCCACGGTATTCTTGTACCCAAGTCTCTAATGCTGCTTTTTGGAAATCGCGCAGCCGCACATCTAGCGCCTGAAAAGCTTGTAAAAACTCATGCGCCATGGTGCCAATGGGTGAAATCCCCAATTCTTTTGCCAACAACACATTACTGGTGCCACGAAAAACATTCGGTACTGCTTGGTGAAATGCCTGAATCACCTGCCTTTGCCAAGTCAAACTATAGCGACGACGGGTACCAAAATCCGATACCAAGAAAGGCGGATCTTCTGGGCGCTGCTGCTGTTCACACTGTTGAATAAATTCAATTTTGGCTTTGAGGCGACGCTCGCCTTCTTCGAGCACTTCTGGCGTACGAATGCGTTTGAAGTACAGTTCATTCACAATCGCCAAAACAAAAATCTCGAACATCATGGCTTGCACCATGGGGCCTTCCACCCAAATGTCTAATCGACCTTCTTGATCGACATCTGCATGAATAAAGCGGCGTTTTAACTGGAATAATTCTAGATAATCGACAAAGTCACTTTTAATAAAACGTAAGCCACGCAAATATTGCAATTCATCTTCTTTAAACCGAAGCTGACACAAATAATCTAGCTGCTCATTCAAATCTTGCAAAATATCCACCAAGGGATACACCGTTTCATCCAAATTACGGCAACGGAAGTGGTAAACACTATGTGTTTGCGGGAACTGGTGCAGCACCACTTGTAACATGGTGAACTTATATAAGTCAGTATCGAGGAGTGAGTGAATAATTGCAGACATAAAGGTTCAGTTTTTATCAACTTCTAGCATTAAAGCACACTTTCAAGCTGAAAAAAGCCATTGATTGCAGAAAACTCACCAAATCAAGATGTCTCAAAACCCCTGCTAAAGTCATCTTTGCTACAATGCCTGCCACATTAACATTGAGGGATTCTCATGCGTGCTTTATTACAGCGAGTACTTGAAGCCAAAGTGATCGTCGACGGTCAAGTTACGGGTGAAATTCAACATGGGTTGCTGGTCTTTTTGGGACTCGGCAAAGAGGATCAGCTTGAAAAAGGCAAAAAGCTGATTGATAAAATCCTCAAGTACCGTATTTTTGATGATGAACAAGGCAAAATGGGCTGGAATTTGACTCAAGCACAAGGTGGTTTGCTCTTGGTATCACAATTTACCCTCATGGCACAAACGCAAAAGGGCTTACGCCCAGATTTTGGTCCTGCAATGCCACCCGATGCCGCCAAAGTCTTGTATGAACAATTGGTGGACTATGCCAAATCTCAGTTTGAACAAGTACAAACGGGCATTTTTGCAGCAGACATGAAAGTGCATTTAATTAATGACGGTCCTGTGACTTTTCAGCTTGAAGTTGAATGAAAAATTCCGCAATAAAAAAGCCTACAGTGAATTGTAGGCTTTTTTATTGCTTCGCAATTTAAGACTTATCGACCTGTTTTTTCTTTTAAGAATTGACGCGCCAATTGAATTTTCTCTTTCACTGGTTTTGGTAATTTTGGTGGAATCAATTTTGCAACTTTATTAAACCAAACCAATAAGCTGAAGTCACCTTCCATTTTGATGCTGCCATTTTGCATCCCCGTCATGAATGCCGATGGATCACCTTTCAGTAAGGTTTTCACACCTTGCTCGCTGTCTACAAATTGCAGGATAAAATCGGCTTTCTCTGCATCACCTGAAACTGTATCAATTTGTCCATTGTTGATAATAATTTGACGCGCTACACCTTGGTCAGTCCCAATTTGGATGCGAAATTGACGCTCATGAATCAACTCAATAAATTTTGGGCTAGTACGAGCCAGTTGTTTCATGCGCAACACTAAACTCGCCACTAAAAGATCAAGTGGATCCGTGCTCACATCGACCAAAGGTAGTTTGACAACTGGAATTGAAGACAGTTTCATGACGTTTAAAGCCTATTGTAATTGTAGAAAAATTGACTGCTCCATCCTACCATAACTTAATTCTGATGGAAGCTAGGCTTTGTATAACAATCCCAATCTGAGCGCTAAAGTCACAAACAAAAATTTTATGTTGATCACAAAATCACAGTCTTTTTGTCGCATGCGTAAATCAGCATATAAAAGTTTAAACTCTTAGATTGGCTAAATCACAACTGTCCTGACTAAAAATCAAAACTTACCTATTTCTACACGTATGAACTGCATCATCAGCATTCACCTTAGTATGGTAATACTTATTGTTATTTTCTGATTGTCCAAACTGCCTTGGAACTTAGCTCCCTCCCATCTTGGCTGAAAAGGAGCCGTCAACGCTTAACGGCTACTGTACTGTTGATCATCTTCATATACAGGGGTATGTTCAATGTAACGGCGCTTTGATAAAGCACGTTCAGCACGGCGATCTTCTCGGAACAATAATAGTGTCACCATCGTCATGGATAAGCTCACCGCAGCCAGATAACTATACGCCATAGGTAAATCAAACACGACCTGAATGCTCAGTCGAATCATTTCTAGCAAGCCCCAGAACATCATACCTGCGAACATAAAGCTCAGCCAACGACGATAAGGCGAGAAGAAAACAGCAATCAGTGCAACAGCCACACAACTCAAGCCAATTATGGTTGCTAAATTCGCTGTGACCATAAAAACCTCCGTCTTCAATGGAAATCGTGTCTGGGCAGGGACCCGACCAGTAATTCTCACGACCTATATTAATTTTGTGAAATTTGTTTATCTGTATCTCTATGCAAGCATTATGAGCAGTTTTAAACAGAAAAAAAGCCATGCTTTTTTATTGAACGACATACCTTGTCGCAATATTATTTTGTCATTACATTTTTTGTCATTTCGACTTGAATGGAAGCAAGATATGCCATGAGTTGGCGTGTCATTACAAAAAAACAACGGGGTTTTTCAGTGAAAAAAATATTTTTTGGACACCCGATATGAAGCAGATTGTGACCAATCGTTAGATGATTTTTTAATACAAAAGTCACGCAGAAGAAAACAAAAAACGCAATCCTAAGATTGCGTTTTTTTCATGAAACTGTAATGGTTACACGCAGTTAAGATCTTTATCATGCACACCCAACAGGTATAAAACACCATCCAGTCCCACGCTTGAAATCGCCTGATTGGCATTCTGACGGACTAAAGGTTTCGCACGGAAAGCAACGCCTAAACCCGCCAAAGACAGCATGGGTAAATCATTGGCACCATCCCCCACTGCAATGGTTTGCTCTGGTGAAATCCCCATGTTGTCTGCCAGTTCACCCAATAAAAATGCCTTACGTGCGCCATCGACAATATGTCCTTTGACTTCACCTGTGACATGGCCATCTTGTACATCTAGTACATTAGCATGCACTTCATCAATCCCAAGTTTGGCTTGTAAATACTCGGCAAAGTACTGGAAGCCACCTGATAAAATTGCTGTTCTATAACCCAATGATTTTAATGTTGTAATTAATCGTTCTGCGCCTTCGGTAATGGTCAAGCGTTCCGCAATTTTAGGTAATACCGAAGCATCCAAACCTTTTAATAAGGCCACACGCGCACGGAAGCTTTGTTGGAAATCCAACTCCCCTTGCATGGCACGTTCAGTAATTTCTGCAACTTGCTCACCCACACCCGCTTCAATCGCCAATTCATCAATCACCTCTTGTTCAATGAGGGTCGAATCCATGTCAAAACACACTAAACGGCTGTTGCGACGGTAAGCATTGTCTTCTTGCACCGCAATATCAATGCTGAGTTCTGAAGACAAACGTAAGCAAGCTGCACGCATTGCCGTTGCATCTAACATTTGCCCACTCAAACCAAACTGTACACAAGAACGTTTTGGTCCTTCTGACTGGTTTTGTAGCTGTGGACGACCCGATAAACGGATCACTGTTTCAATATTAAAACCTTGGTTCGACACAATATTGGTAACAGCTTGTAAATGCTCAGCAGTTAGTTCTGGCGCCAAAGCCGTGACAATATAGCGTGTACGTCCACCTTCACTTACCCATTGATCATATTCTGTTGCAGAGATCGGTTTAAAGCGCACTGTTAAGCCGATATCATGTGCTAGAATCAGAATTTCCTTCATGGCTAATGCTGTTGCAGTCTGGTCATCTGACGAAACAACAATACCTAAAGTCAGTTGATTATGGATGACGGCTTGTCCAACATCTAGAATTTGTAAGGAATGAGTGGACAAAACCTGCATTAATCGAGTGAATTGATTAGGTTGGTCGGGTCCTAAAAATGATATAAGAATGATTTCTCGCATGAATTGACTCGAGTCTGAGCTACAACTATTGTGAGAATCATAATCGAATTTGAATAGAATTGCCTTGGAAGTTTACGTTGAATGCGCCTAGACAAGGGCTATTTGCTAGCCTACTGATAATAAGTTTTGCACTTCATACCTTTTTATTGGTGATTGCAACCACTCACCAACTAAATGAAAACCGTGCGAATCAGGGACAGTTGATGACCAGTCAGTTGGTCACAGACAGTTTATCGGAACTTGAACCTGCCAATACAGTATCACTGGCCTTATTGGTAAATCGTTACGCCACGAATCCAAGTGTCGCCTCTATTCGAATTTTAGATGGTACTAATCAGGTTTTGGCCACAGGCGGTTTATCCAAAACGCGTGATGGTGAAATCTTTGTTCGTGATGCCTTACAAAATGAGAAAAAAGTCGGCACCATTGAAATTACCCTGATCAAACCTAGCATTGGTGAAATTTTACGGACTCAATGGTTGGCCATTTTGTTCTCGTTCTTTATTCACGGCTTACTCTGGTTAGGTTACCGTGCGATTGCGCGCCCAAGCCGTACAGAATACTTAGCACGCATTAATAATGAATCCCGCTTAAAACACGAAATTCAGGCCTTAACTCAAGCACTTGAGCAAGAGAAACATAATGCTGCGTTAACCATTGCTCAAGCCCAACAACAGTTCCAGAATAAAAATAAAGCCAAAGAAATTAAACCTGTGATTTTGGATGATTGCTCGGTCGCATTGAACATTCAATATTATGATCCGAAGCAACTCCTCGATTCAGTCAATCAGACGGTATCTGTACCTTATTTCAATTTGTGCCAGATTTTCCTGAACAAAAGTATTGAGCTTGCTGTTCAGCACTATAAATTGAATCGTTCTGACATTACTACAGTCCAGCAATTCAGCGCACAAGGGGCAACCATTACCCTATCGGCTGACATGCCTGATGCTGTGCCTTGTCTGGTGATGATTAGTTCAGTGTTCCAATTATTGTCGGAAGTTTTATATAAACGCTACCGTGAAGAAAAACGTTTCGTTTTACAAACCCGCAGTGCGATTTCTTCATCGGTAGACGCCATGCAGTTGTCTGCCGTGCAAGCGGCTGAACGTTTGGTGCATCAACTCTCTGCCAAAGAAAGTGCAGTGCATCTGAACAATGAATTGTTAAAGGATATCAGCGAGCATTATGACTTGGTGTCCTTACCGAATCCGACCAATGTATTGACTCGCCATGCCTTTATGGTCAATGGGATGGATAGCAGTACAGCCGAATTGGCACAAAGTTTAAGAACTGAGATTCTGAAAGGCAAACAATCTAAAGCCTCATAAGCTTGCTGCAATAAAAAAGCCTGACTCCTGTCAGGCTTTTTTATGCTGTCTTAAAAGATTAAATTTTTTGTAGGCTTTTGCTGATTAAGAACTCTTGCGCGGAATGCGGCACTTCATCTGGAGCAACGTAGGCTGGAATCCACTCTCCAGTAGACTGCAATTCCCACGTGCCTTTTTGATCCGACAAATAATTGAGTAAGCCATCTTGCAGAATACGCTTTTTGATTTTCGGGTCTAAAATGGGGAAGCAGGTTTCAACACGCGAAAATAAATTACGCCCCATCCAGTCTGCGCTGGCACAGTACAGTTTCTTTTCACCACCCTGTTCAAAATAATAGACGCGGGTATGTTCCAAGAAACGTCCCACAATGGACCGCACTCGAATATTTTCGGACAAGTCCTCCAGTTGTGGAACCAAACAGCAAATCGAACGAATAATCAGTTCAATTTTCACCCCAGCTTGCGAAGCACGATATAAAGCTGCTATCAGTTGTGGCTCGGTCAGTGCATTGACTTTAATGATAATGCGCGCATTTTTCCCCGCTTGTGCACACGCAATTTCCTGATCAATCAACTTCAGCAATTCAGTATGCAAGGTGAAAGGGGCATGCAGCAAAGTCTTTAATTTTGCCATCTTGCCCATCCCCGTCAGCTCTTGGAACATCCGATGTACATCTTCACAAATATCAGGCTGCGTGGTCATTAAGCCATAATCGGTATACATTTTGGCATTACCTGCATGATAATTGCCTGTGCCTAAATGTGCATAACGCACCAATTGCTGATCTTCACGACGTACGATTAAAATCATTTTGGCATGGGTTTTATAACCCACAATGCCGTACACCACCACTGCCCCCGCTTCTTGCAAGACATTGGCCACGGTAATATTCGATTCTTCATCAAAACGTGCCCGCAGCTCAATCACCGCGGTGACTTCTTTGCCATTACGGGCAGCTTCTGCTAAGGCTTGCACAATTTCCGAATCTGGCCCACTGCGATAGAGCGTTTGCTTAATGGCCAATACATTCGGATCTTTTGCCGCTTCACGCAATAAACTGATCACAGGTTGAAATGAATCAAAAGGATGATGCAGTAACACATCTTCTTTTTTCAAAATTTCAAAGATGGACTGTTGCTTACGAAACGCCTTCGGAATAACAGGGTTAAATACGGGATATTTCAAATCTGGGCGAGCAAAACTGGTGGTTAAGCGTGATAAATTGATGGGTCCCGAAATCGAATATAAATGCTCTTGATCTAAATCAAATTGATTCAGCAAATAATCCGTAATTTCACGGGGACAATCATCTTCAATTTCTAAACGCACCGCGCGACCAAAACGCCGCGAAGACAGCTCATCTTTTAATGCCACCGCCAGATCATCCACATCTTCCGACAAAATTAAATCAGCGTTGCGTGTCACACGAAACGCATAGCAACCCGTCGCTTTCATACCCGGAAATAAATCACTGATATGTTGCTGAATAATGGCGGTCAGGAAAATCTGTTCTTGATGATTCCCCACCACACTCTCGGGCAAATGAATCAAACGTGGTAAAGAACGAGGCGCAGGCACAATCGCCATTTCAATTTCACGCCCAAAAGCATCTTTACCTTCCAGACTCACAATGAAATTCAGACTTTTATTGACCAAGCGAGGAAAGGGATGTGATGGATCTAAACTGATTGGCGTCAACACAGGCTGCACTTGTTTGGCAAAATAGTTGGCAATCCACGCCTTATGCTTTTCTAAAATATCTTGATATTGAATGAAATGAATTCCAAAGCCTTGTAGCTGCGGCAAAATGGAATGGTTGAAAATCTCGTATTGTTGTTGGACTGCCTGATGCACAATGGTCGAAAGTTCTGACAAAACCACATCGGTTGGAATACCATCAGGCATTCGGGTAATGGCGTTTAAATCCTGTTGCTTCATTAACCCCGCAACTCGAATTTCAAAAAACTCATCTAGATTACGGGAAAAAATAATTAGAAAGTTGAGTCGCTCTAAAATGGGTAAATCGGGATTTCTCGCCTGAGCCAGAACACGCCGATTAAATTCAATTAATGCCAATTCTCGATTAAAATACGTTGCTGATGAATGCTGAAAATTTTCCATGTAGACTCAATGCGGTTGATTTTTTAATCAACTCTTTACCCTCTGTGTCTGCATGTTATGCAGTGTTTATGACGTTTTTATTACAGCCTAAGACTCAGCTTCAATATACAGTCCCAGTGTTGGTTTTATAGGCAGAACTCACACCTGTATTAGAATAATCCACTCATTTTATTCGGATTTTCTTGACTCTAATTCAATTTCAGAAACCGATTCATGCTGTCGACTTGCCCAATAGGTTGCCAAAATCGGTCCTGAAATATTATGCCATAAACTAAAAATTGCACTGGGTAAGGCTGCTAAAGGTGCTGTCGCAAAATGTACTGCGGCTAAAGCCACACCCAGACCTGAGTTTTGCATTCCAACTTCTATCGCTACCGCCTTACTGTCTGCATAATTTAAATGAAATAAACGGCTGCATCCAAATCCCAATAAATATCCTAAACCATTGTGTAATGCCACCACCAGAAATATAAGCAAGCCTGAATGGAGGAGCTGCGCTTTACTGCCGCCAATAATTGCCGCCACAATCAAGACGATAGCCAGCACAGAAATGAGGGGCATTACACGGATGTACTGCTGAATCTTTTGTTTCAATAAACGTCTTAAAATTAAGCCCACCACAATCGGCAATAGCACCACCTGTAAAATAGAGCTCAGCATGGACCACGCATTAATTTCAATCCATTGACTCGCAAGCAGATAGAAAATAAATGGGGTGAGTAGAGGTGCCAATAAGGTCGAAACCGCAGTGCAGGCGACAGACAACGCCGTATTACCCTTTGCCATATAAGTAATGACATTCGAAGCGGTTCCCCCGGGACAACAACCGACTAAAATCACCCCGACAGCCAATTCAGCAGGCAATTGAAAGATCAGACACAGGACATAAGCCAACAACGGCATCACCACAAATTGTGCCATCACACCAATACAGACCGCTTTCGGCGTTTGTGCTATGGCTTTAAAGTCCGCCAGCTGCATGGTCATTCCCATGCCCAGCATAATAATCCCCAACATCCACGGGATATAGGCTTTTAACCACACAAAGGCTTCAGGCAAAATCAACGCGATCCCTGCAAACAGAACCACCCACAAAGCAAACGTTTTCTGAATCCAATGGCTCAATTGCAATAATGCAGACATCGTTAGTCCTCAATGGGGAGTCAAACTAGAAAAGGTAAAATGAGATAACACCAATTATGCAGTCATGGTCGCAACAATATCTTTGATATAGAGGCGTTGTACGCCGGCAGCCAGCATATCCTGCCAAGCATGTTGCAAAGAACCATTTAAATCAATCGCTTTGGTTGCATCGGCAATCACATAGGTTTTAAAGCCTAAACGACAGGCATCTATCGCTGTCCATGCCACACAGAAATCTGTCGCAATGCCCACAATATAGACAGTGTCTATGCCACGTGCATTTAAATAACCAGCCAAACCTGTGGTGGTTTTACGGTCTGCTTCCATAAATGCCGAATAACTGTCGATATTCACATGCGTGCCTTTACGGATAATCAATTGGGCTTGGGGTAAGACTAAATCCGGATGAAAATCGGCATCATGGCTGCCTTGTACACAATGCACAGGCCAAAGCACCTGTGTGCCATAAGGCAGTTCAATCTGATCAAAGGCTTGTTTACCCACATGATTGTCTGCAAAAGAAATATGCTGTGCGGGATGCCAGTCTTGGGTCAGAATAATCTGCTCAAAATAATCCCCCAATTGATTTATTTTGGGAATAATTTGGTCGGCATGGGCAACCGCAAGATTTCCTCCTGGGGTAAAACCATTTTGTACATCCACCACAATCAACGCTTTCTTGTTTTGTATCTGTTGCATGTCCGTTTCGTTCACTGTTTTTATTCATTGTTCGCTAGCATATAACAAAAGTCTAAGAATGTAGTCAGTGCATCCGTCTCACTGGCTTGATCTACAGCAATTCCTGCTGTTGCCGATTGTTTATTCCCCATAAAAATAGCCCGTAAATACGGGCTATTCATAGACCATTCGATGTTTAAACGGTGACTTTCTGTAGACGTTGGACCAAAATTAACATCAATACGGCAGAAATCACAATACAAGGAATCGCTGCTGAAACAACACCAGTCGCGCCAAAACCTGCTGCTAAAAGCTGTCCCGCAATGGTCGGACCCAACATCGCCCCAATACGCCCAACAGCCGAAGCCATGCCCACGCCTGTACCACGTAGTTCAGTCGGATAAACAATACTCCCAAACGCATAGAGCACGCCCTGACAACCAATCACAAAAGCGCCGACAAGTGCTGATGCCAAATACATTTGAGTCAGTGAAGCCGCAGCATTTAAGGCAAATAAGCCTGCCAAAATTCCGCCATACATCAACACAATCACATAAGCTTTTTTCCAGCGATCTGTCAGCATACCCAAAATCACCGTTCCTACGGTTGCACTGAGCATGAAGTAGAATTGTGCTGTACTGCCTTCTTTACGCGAGAAACCAAGCTCCATAAATAACGAAGGTAACCAGCTCAGCATGATATAAACCACCATTAAGGTGAAGAAATAACTGAACCAAATTAAGCCTGTACGCATTAAGTTATGGCGATTAAACAGATCCCGAAAAGAGACTTTTTGCTCGACCTCGGTGGTTTCAACACGTGTTTGGGCTTTTAAGAATTCACGCGATTCAGGCAAGAATTTGATCATTATCGGGAGCACAATAATAGGTAACAACCCGCCCAAATAGAAAATATTTTTCCAGTTCGAACCAAAATCTAAACTGGCAATGTAGGACAGAATCGCAGCTCCGACGGGCATACCACAATACATTAACCCTACCGCTTGCCCACGCTTTGCAGGAGTAACCGCTTCCGATGCTAGCGTAATTAACAACGGCATCGCAGCACCTAAGCCCGCGCCAGCCAAAAAGCGAACCAGCAATAAACTGTAAAAACTATTTACCCAGACAGTACATAAAGTGAATACTGCAAATACGGCAACAGACCAAACCAAGACTGTTTTACGTCCTATGCGGTCTGCAAAACGTCCACCCACCAATGCCCCAGGTAATAAGCCTAAAATTCCTGCGCTAAAAAACACACCCAGTTGTGAACTGTTCAGTGCAAAATGTTCTCGAATGCCTGCTGCGGCTATACCCGCAGCCTGAATATCTAAACCTTCAATCACCGCAATCAAAAAACAAATTGCGACCGTAATCACGGAGTGCCTACGCGCTGACAATGTATTCATCTCAACTCCTTGTTTAAACCGCGTCCAAAATGAAGCTCATCATCCGTGAAGCAGAAATTTAAATTAACTCACCTTAAGTGGAAGATTTTTGGTGTTTTTTTATAAATTATGAGATAAGTCACATTTTCTTTGCCTAGCATAAATAGTCTTAAAAACAATTAATCAGAAATAAATTTGACTGAAATAGTCAACAATTCAATTGAACTTTAACGACTTAGCTGCTCATCCAATTCAACTGCAATTTATCAGTTATTGTTCAAATCAATAATTGACGACACTTTTTAGAATGAAGTCTCCTACTTTCTTGCCTATGACCTAGAGCTATAAGCTATTTATTAAGTCCTATAAGCTCTTAATCCTATTTATTTTTCTGCCTCAAATGTATTGATCTATGCCCTTCTCTGGCATTCTAAAGCACGAGATGTATCCTCTCGCTATGAATTATTTTTCACTTTTTTAAAGTTTTGAGTTGCTTTGACTAAAGCATATTGTTCTTCATCGTTTGTTCAGTCATAATTTGCGTAAGCATTATTCAATTCGACACACTCTAATTGAAACTGCTATAAATCAAAATACGCACCCATCCAACCTCATGTTTTTCACTTCACTGGATGGAAAAATAGGATATTTTTTTAAAATGACTCAACAAGCACAGATCATTCAAGGCTCAATAGTCGCAATCGTCACCCCAATGTTTGAAGATGGCAGCGTAGATTGGAAAGGTCTTGAGAAGCTCGTTGAGTGGCACATAGAACAGGGAACAAACAGTATTGTTGCAGTTGGAACAACTGGTGAAGCGTCTACATTAAGCATGGCTGAACATACACAAGTGATTAAAGAAGTCGTTCGTGTAGCCAACAAACGTATTCCAATTATTGCTGGTACTGGTGCAAACTCAACGCGCGAAGCAATTGAACTCACAAAAGAAGCAAAACAACTCGGTGCTGATGCAGCCCTATTGGTCACACCATATTACAATAAACCGACACAAGAAGGCTTATATCAGCATTATAAAGCGATTGCTGAAGCTGTTGATTTACCTCAAATTCTGTATAACGTACCAGGCCGTACAGGCGTAGACATGGCAAATGAAACAGTCATTCGTCTGGCTGATATTCCGCAAATTATTGGCATTAAAGATGCCACTGGTGATATTCCGCGTGGTCAAGCTTTACTGGAAGGTCTTCATGGTAAAGACATGGTGGTTTATTCAGGTGATGATGCAACCGCTTACCAGTTAATTGAACATGGTGCGAAAGGTAATATTTCGGTCACTGCGAATGTTGCGCCTAAGCAAATGAGTGAAGTGTGTGCGGCTGCGATTGCTGGCGATGCTGCACGTGCACAAGCATTAAATGCGCAAGTTGCAAATTTACACAATATTCTATTTTGTGAATCGAACCCAATTCCTGTGAAATGGGCACTACACGAAATGGGCTTAATTGGTACAGGCATACGCTTACCATTAACACCTCTTGCAGAACAATACCGCGCACCGCTTCGTGAAGCGTTAGTGGCGGCAGGTATAATCAAATAAAGAGCACTACATTATGCAGTTACGTTTAGGTTTAACCCTTGCACTTTCAGTATTGAGTTTAGCGGGTTGTAGTTCACTTGCGGTTAGCAACAAATCTTTGAGCTATAAAGAGACAGCAACCCTCGAACCGCTACAATATCCTGAAGGATCAATGGTTCGTCCAGTAACGCCACTGTATCCAGCACCAACGGTTGAACCTTTAGCAATTCAACACGCACCGAAGCTCGAAAATAGCAAAGGCAACCGTTTTGCTTTACCTCGCCCAGATGTTGCTGCACCCAACAGCGCAGCAACTGCTGCTGAACAAAGCACTGAGATAGGTCGTCCTCAATTACTAACTGATGGAAATCAAAATCCATTACTCAAAATTGATGGAAATTCTGATACAATTTGGCAGTATACACTTGCCACACTCAGCAGCATGAACCAGAACATTGTGGGTCAAAGTAAAAACCGTTACGAAGTAACGCTTAAAATTGATCAGCAGATCTATGTACTTCGACTCACTTCCGCTGGTTCAAGTCATAATTTGGCAGTGTTTAATGCCGATAATAGCTTTGCAGATCAACAAAAAGCTGCAGAACTGTTAACCCAGATTTACCAAAACTGGCCGGCCTAGATCACACTAGGCATTTTTTTTTGCAAAAGGTTCCCCCATGTTAAAACAAACCTTGCTCTATACTGGTAAAGCGAAATCTGTGTATGAAACAGATAGTCAAGACCACCTGATTTTAGTATTTCGTGATGATGCCTCTGCGTTCAATGGCGAAAAAATCGAACAACTAGATCGTAAAGGCAAGGTGAACAACCGTTTTAACGCCTTTATCATGGAGCAACTGGCTGCTGCTGGCATTGAAACTCACTTTGAAAAATTACTTTCTCCAACCGAAGTGTTGGTAAAGAAATTAGACATGATTCCTGTGGAATGTGTCATTCGTAATTATGCAGCAGGTTCACTCTGCCGTCGCTTAGGCGTTGAAGAGGGTAAAGAACTTACACCTCCAACTTTCGAATTGTTCTTCAAAGATGATGCCCTTGGCGATCCAATGGTGAATGAATCTCAAGCCATTGCTTTAGGTTGGGCAAATGCTGCACAACTCGAAAAAATGAAAGAACTCACTTACCAAGTGAACGATGTGCTTAAAGCATTGTTCGACAAAGGCAACATGATTTTGGTTGACTTCAAACTTGAGTTTGGTGTGTTCCATGACCGTATTGTATTGGGTGACGAATTCTCTCCAGACGGTTGCCGTCTATGGGATAAAGACACCAAGAAGAAACTCGACAAAGACCGTTTCCGCCAAGGTTTAGGTGGTGTGGTTGAAGCTTATGAAGAAGTTGCTGCACGTATTGGCATCGACCTTTCAGACATCTAATTTGCTCTGAAGCTTCGAACTAAAAAAACCGAGTCTGATGGCTCGGTTTTTTATGCTATGAATTCATTGCTTTCCAATATCTATACCTTGAATTGAATCGGATCCCTTAAATAGATTTCCCTGTTGTTCATACTTGTACACGCAAATCTTTGGTGGTATCCATCACCAATAAACTGGTAATCGAGGAAATGGAAGGAATCGTGCCCAAAACATCAGTATGAAATTTTTTATAGGATTTTATATCGGTCACCTCGACCCGAAGCAAATACTCGACTGCACCCGTAATGGTGTGACACTCAGTAACCTCAGGCGTAGTCTCAATCACTTCTTCAAAGTGTTGCAAACATGCTTTGGAATGGCACGACAGTCCTATAGTCACATAGACAATTAATCCAATGCCTAAAAGTGATCGATCAATAATGGCTTTGTAGCCCTTAATCACCCCAATTTTTTCTAATTCCTGCACCCGACGCAAACATGCTGATGCGGACAAACCCACACGTTCAGCCAATTTAAGATTGGTTAAATGTGCATCGGCTTCCAACTCACACAATATTCTTCGGTCTAATCGGTCTAGTTCAATCATTTATTGCAAAACTATCTATTTTTAAGCTCAATATACAACCAAATTGCGCAATCTGAACAATAAAATGTTTTTTATTTATGATGCAAAATACATGTCCCCTTCTCTATTTATCTCTTATTTACTTTTTTGTTTGGTCATGACCAGTACCCCAGGGCCGAATAATGCCCTCGTGCTGATTTCAGGAGCACGCTTTGGGCTTCAGAAAACCCTGCCTTTAATTCTGGGAATTGCCTTTGGTGTTGCCTTTCAACTAATGGCAATTGGTCTGGGACTTCATCAAATATTCCTACATTTTTCCCAACTCCAGTTCATCTTAAGCCTGATTGGATCCGCCTATATTCTTTGGTTAGCATGGAAAATTGCGTCCAGTGGTCCACTCAACACACGTCTAGATGAAAAACCTGCAATGGGATTTTTACAAGGCGCTGTTTTCCAATGGCTAAATCCCAAGGCATGGATGATGTCTATCAGTACCATCTCAACCTACTTTGCTACCAGCCAACAATCCACCGACATTGCCTATGCCGCCTTCATTCTGATGTTGATCTCGATTCCATGCGTTGGTATTTGGGCAATCGCGGGGAAATTTTTACGTCAATTGTTAATGCAAGCTAAATTTGCCTTCATTTTTAATCTCAGTATGGCAATTGCATTACTCATCGCAGTTTTACCCGTATGTTTTCAATTCATCACATTACAGCCCTAATATTTGGTCTAGGTTTTTCTAAGCTAAAACCATTATGAAGAAAAACTGTAAAAAAAAGCAGCAACTGTGTACGCCATAGCGCACACAGCTTCCCGAGTTTTTCCACTATGTGCTGTGCAATGTTTTAAATATGATCAAGGATTGCGAATAGGATATTGCAAAACAAAGTTATTCTGGCCCGTAGAAAATACCCAAATTTCCACCATTACAACGGCGTAAAGCTGAATAAATCACCAATAAATGGATATTTTGGTATATATGTTGCTTTTATTTCAAAGCAACAGGTGGAGTAAATTTGTCTTCGTCTTATTTTTTGAAATTTGATTTTTTACGGATGCTAATATTTACGATGAAAAGCTGGCAAAAGAAAGTATTACTTTCAACAACGTTAATGCTGACAGCGCTTGGCAGCACAGTGCAAGCCAAAGAATGGAAAGTCATTCGTTTCGGTACCGAATCTGCTTACGCCCCTTTTGAATATAAAACCCCTGACAACAAATTGGTGGGGTTTGACATCGACCTAGGCAATGCCATTTGTGCCAAATTAAAAGCCAAATGTGTTTGGGTGGAAAATTCTTTTGATGGGATGATTCCCGCACTCAAAGCGAAAAAATTCGATGGCATTTTATCTTCAATGACGGTCACTGCGGATCGTTCAAAACAGATTGCTTTCAGTAATAAAATTTACAACACCCCAACCCGCATGGTCGCGAAGAAAGGTTCTCCATTATTGCCAACCCCTGCATCTCTAAAAGGGAAGCGTGTGGGTGTACAACAAGGCACCATTCAAGAGAGTTATGCAAAAGCCTATTGGGCACCTAAAGGTGTCAATGTCGTGCCTTATCCAAACCAAGACGTGCTTTACCAAGACATGGTGTCAGGTCGTCTAGATGCAACATTACAAGATGCCATTATGGTTGATGGTGGCTTCCTTAAATCACCAAAAGGTAAAGCATTCGGCTTTGCAGGTGGCAACGTGGTAGATGCTAAAACCCTTGGCGTAGGTGCAGCAATTGGCTTACGTAAAGAAGATGTTGATTTGAAAAAGGACATTGATAAAGCTTTAGCCGCCATTATTGCCGATGGAACATACAAAAAACTCGAGAAAAAATACTTCTCCTTCAGTATTTATTGATGACAAGAATGTCGGTTTTAAACCGACATTTTTTATACATAACTGAATTTCATCAATATTCTATTTATAGTTTCTGTTCGGAGTAGATGAGTATGTTTTTGTCTGGTTATGGTCCCGTGTTGCTTGAAGGCACTTGGATGACCATACAGCTTGCATTGTTATCGCTATTACTATCCATCATGATTGGATTGATTGGTGCAAGTTCTAAACTCTCTAGTCTTAAATTTGTCCGCTATATTGCGACTGCCTACACCACCCTTATTCGAAGCGTTCCTGATCTGGTCATTATGCTGCTGCTATTTTATAGCCTGCAACTGGGGCTAAACTCGATTACCGAATCGTTGCAAATGGAACAAATTGATATTAATCCGTTTGTTGCAGGCGTAATTACCTTGGCATTTATTTATGGTGCGTATTTCACCGAAACGTTTCGTGGCGCATTTCAAGCAGTACCCAAGGGACAAATCGAAGCCGCCTATGCCTATGGCATGACTTCATTTCAAGTCTTTCGCCGCGTTTTGTTTCCGCAAATGATGCGTTTTGCCCTACCCGGTATTGGCAATAACTGGCAAGTCCTGATTAAAGCGACCGCACTGGTCTCACTCATTGGTTTGACGGACATCGTCAAAATTACTCAAGATGCAGGTCGTAGCACCATGCAGGTGTTTTACTTCAGTGTCATTGCCGCAGTGATTTATCTGGCGATCACCACCATTTCGAATTTAATTTTGATGTGGTTAGAACGTCGTTACTCGGTTGGTGTGAAAAAGGGACAACTATGATTGAAATTCTTCAACAATATTGGCAGTCATACCTTTGGACCGATGGTTTTCAAATGACAGGCGTGGCCATGACCGCATGGCTCTTGGTGCTCTCAATTGCGATTGGCTTTGTACTGGCAGTCCCGCTATCCATTGCCCGCGTATCAGAAAATCCATTCTTTCGCCTGCCTGTTTGGTTTTATACCTATGTATTTCGTGGCACGCCACTTTATGTGCAACTGCTTATTATTTACACGGGTATTTATAGCCTCGATTATATTCATGCCCATGAGCGTCTGGATGAATTCTTTCGCGAAGGACTCAACTGTACCATTTTGGCTTTTGCGCTGAATACCGCAGCCTATACTACCGAAATTTTTGCAGGTGCGATTCGCTCTATTCCGTATGGTGAAATTGAAGCCGCCAAGGCCTTTGGCATGTCTCCGTGGAAACGTTATACCCGTATTATCATTCCATCCATGTTACGCCGTGCATTGCCATTTTATGGTAATGAAGTCATTTTAATGCTGCATGCCACCACCATTGCCTTTACCGCAACCGTGCCTGATATTTTGAAAATTGCACGAGATGTGAATGCGGCAACCTATGCCACATTTGATGCTTTTGGCATCGCGGCAATCTTATATGCATGTTTGGCATTTATCTTGATTTGGATTTTTCGTAAATTGGAACAACGCTGGTTGGCATTTCTAAAACCATCGAATCATTAGGAGAAACATAGATGGAAAACTCAGCAAAACTGGTGATTCGTGATTTACATAAAACCTTCGGGGACAATGAAGTTCTAAAAGGTGTATCTCTAAATGCTAACGCAGGCGATGTCATTAGTATTATTGGTTCTTCAGGTTCAGGAAAAAGTACATTCCTACGCTGTATCAACTTCTTAGAACAACCCAGTCAGGGTTCCATTCAACTGAATGGCGAGCAACTCAATACTGTACTGGACAAATCAGGCAATTTGAAAGCGACCAGTCCAAAACAGTTACAAAAAATGCGCACCCAACTGATGATGGTGTTTCAGCATTTTAATTTATGGTCACATATGACCGTACTGGAAAACATCGTGGAAGGGCCAATTCATGTTTTGGGTTTAAAACGTGCCGAAGCTGAAGAGCGTGCGCGCAAATACTTAAGAAAAGTGGGACTGGCTGAAAGTGTAGAAGGTAAATATCCATCCTTCTTATCGGGTGGGCAACAGCAGCGGGTAGCGATTGCACGTGCATTGGCGATGGAACCCGAAGTCATGTTATTTGATGAGCCGACCAGTGCTTTAGACCCTGAACTGGTGGGAGAGGTATTAAAGGTCATGCAAAGTCTGGCAGAAGAAGGTCGAACCATGATTGTGGTGACTCATGAAATGGGCTTTGCTCGGCATGTCTCCAACCATGTGATTTTCTTGCATCAAGGTAAAATTGAAGAACAAGGTGACCCTAAAGAAGTCCTGATCAATCCCAAAAGTGAACGACTGAAACAGTTCCTTGAAGGCAATTTTAAATAAATGCTTTGTAGGTTACAGCTTACAAAGATTCAGGAAGATGTCTTCTAGATCAGGTTGAATATTTTTCATATGATGGAGACATAGAGAACAGGATGTTCCAAAACATAAAACAATAATGATAAGTGACACCACTAGGATGTGAGGTACGACAGGAGTTATACCTAAGCAGCGCATACGAAAAAAGCCCGACAGGATGTCGGGCTTTTTTTATTTGGACTACAGCCTTATTGCTGCTGTTGTTCTTGCATCCAACGGCGTTGCTGTAAACGCTCACCTTCCACTTCACGTTTATTACGCGCAGATTCGTACAACTTGGTGCCTTTCAATTCTGGAGGTAAATAGTCTTGCATTACAAAATGTTCAGGGTAGTTATGCGGATATAAATAGTCCACCCCATAGCCTTGCTGTTTCATGAGTTTGGTTGGCGCATTGCGTAAATGTAATGGCACTGGCAAATTCGCCGTTTTTTCTGCCAAATCGAGGGCTTTATTGATTGCCAGATAAGTACTGTTGCTTTTGGCACTGGTTGCCAAATACACGGCACATTGTCCTAAAATAATCCGTGCTTCAGGCATACCGACCGCTTGAACCGAACGGAAACATTCTCCAGCCAAAAGCAAGGCATTCGGATTAGAATTGCCGATATCTTCCGAAGAGGCAATCAGCATGCGACGCGCAATAAATACGGGGTCTTCTCCCCCTTTCAACATCCGTGCCATCCAATATAAAGCCGCGTCTGGATCACTACCGCGAATCGACTTAATAAAGGCCGAAACCAAGTCATAATGCTGTTCACCCGATTTGTCATACCGCGCAATATTTTGCTGTGCAACACGCACGACAATGGCATTGGTGATGACATTTTCAACGTCTGCTTCAAAGGTGCTGGCAATTAGGTCGAGTAAATTCAGTGCCTTGCGTGCATCACCTGCGGCAAACTGCAATAAGGCATCAAATTCTTCAATTTGAATATAACGTTGTTTTAAAAAATGATCTTGTTG
The DNA here is from genome assembly GCF_003105055.1 of Acinetobacter sp. AM. Lineage (NCBI taxonomy): Bacteria > Pseudomonadati > Pseudomonadota > Gammaproteobacteria > Moraxellales > Moraxellaceae > Acinetobacter > Acinetobacter sp. AM. The sequence continues at coordinate 39,834 of NZ_QETG01000021.1, forward strand.
TATCGCACGTTGAATCAGTTCCTGAATAGCCTCATTACTGAGCACATTTAAGGTATAAACCTGACAGCGTGACAATAAGGCGCTGTTGACTTCAAAGGAGGGGTTTTCTGTGGTCGCACCAATCAGCGTAATCTTGCCCTTTTCCACCGCATTCAATAAAGCATCTTGCTGTGATTTGTTGAAACGGTGAATTTCGTCAATAAACACCACAGGGGTGAGTAAATCACCACTTTCAGCAATGATTTCCCGTAATTCTTTCACACCCGTATTTAACGCCGACAGACTGACAAAGGGACGATCAACCGCTTGTGCCAACAACAAGGCAATCGTGGTTTTACCAACACCCGGCGGTCCCCAGAAAATAATCGACGGCAAGTGCCCCTGATCAATCATTTGACGTAATGGTGCTTGCTCTCCCAATAAGTGATCTTGCCCAATAATTTCAGACAAATCACGAGGACGAAGACGTTCTGGAAGCGGAATCTGGGTGTCTGACATATGGTTATTTCAGCCAATAAAGGTGGTTCTAGTCTACACTGGAATGCCAAGCAGACTGAATAGCTGAATGCTGAAGATCCCACTAGAATAGCTGGTAATTTAAAATATCCAACAAAGAGGCTGCAAACATTTGTCCATGACTTAAATTTGGATAAAGCAACAGTTTGCTTTGTACCCCTTGTTGTTGAAAATATGCGATCACATCTCGATTCTCTTGCACAGTTCTCGGATTAAAATTTGGGCTTTTTGTCGCAGGATGATGTTGTGCTAAATCCCCTTCCATAATCCATAAAGCTTGGGTCTGATCATGCGACACTGCCTTCCTTTGCATATTTTTCAGAATACGCCCATCCGCCCATGACAAAGACGGACTTGCGGCAAAATAATGACTGAAGTATTGCGGATGCATCAGACTATCTAATACAAATAGCCCGCCATAAGAATGTCCCCATAAAGCTTGGCGTTGAGGATCTAATTTAATCTGTCCAGCCACCCAAGGTTGAATTTGGCTGAATAAGACTTCACGGAATTCTGCACTGCCCCCACTTAAGCGCTCAGGTCGACGGGGATCTGCTGTAATTTTTCCAGTTTCATCTGTTGGGGTATAATCCAAAGCACGTGCTGCTGTATCAAAAGGCAAGTCTGTGTCATAGCCAATTGCAACCAAAACTGGCGCTTCACGCCTTGCCAAATGCTGTAATACATCTTCAGACAAATAAGACATCGCCGAATTACCGTCGAGCATGAATAATGCAGGAGAGACTCTTGCTGTTTGGCGCGGAAGACCTAACCAGACTTTATAACGACGCTGCTGATCGGCAGATTGGAAATACTTCACCTGAAACTGATAGTAGGCAGAGCCTTGTTCTGCAATATTGGCTTTTAAGGGGGCTAAATTCGGTTTTGCCTGTACTTCTACATGGATCAGCAAGCTAAAGCCACATATCAGTAACAGTGCAGACTTGCATGAAAAATGAAACACGACCAGACCTCTAAAAACCTACAAAGAGATCAAATACTACTTTTATTAAGAATCATTATCAATTAAACATCTTGTTTTATCTGCGGGTTAACGCACCCAACGCACAATATATTCATCAATCTGTTCTTCATCGACTTCAGTCTCAGAGATACAACGACCTGCTGCCGATTTTCTGGCTTTAATTACACTCTGCCGCGAATCTGTATTTAAATAATGCCATGAAGGTAAACTTTTTCCTTCATTTAAACGCCGATATGCACAACTCGCAGGCAACCAATGAATCTGTCTTAATTTCTCTGGCGTCAATTGAATACAATCTGGGACATAATCTAAGCGTTCAGGATAGTTGCTACAACGTGCAGTTGTACAATCCAGTAGTTTGCACGCGACTTTGGTATACGCAACTTCTTGCGTATCTTCATCCTCTAATTTCACCAGACAGCATAAGCCACAACCATCGCATAAAGCCTCCCACTCTTGAGTAGTCAGAGCTTCAAGCGGATATTTTTTCCAGAACTGCGGGCGTAATTCACTAGACATGGTGGGCAAAAACTAAAAATAACATCATTATTATATCAATAAATTCCTGCAACAATGCAGCAATCTCTTTTACGTTAAATCATAGACTTACTCAAATATGCGAACATTTTTTAGACAAAAGATCAACATTCTAAAGGTTCACCCGAACCTATACTGAGTGCAAGACAACAACAACATGGAGAAAACTTATGTTCCGTTGGGCGATTATTTTTGCAGTGATTGCATTAATTGCAAGCTTACTCGGCTTTGGTGGTGTTGCAGGGCTATCCAAAGACTTTGCGGTGATCTTATTGGTCGTTGCCGTCATTTTAGCGATCGTTGGCTTCATCTCTAGAGGGAAAGTTTAGAATACGGTCATTAAATGTACTTCATAAAAAAAGAAGGATTTTTCCTTCTTTTTTTATGCTTAAACGGATAATTTAAGCATAGAAATTCCACGTTTTACTCATATTTTTTATTTTCATCCAATGAAACATTTTTATTAGTTTATTTTAATTTCAATAACTTAATCCAATTAAGAAAAATAGACAGATGTTTTTTTACACTTCTTCAGCGCCATGACATTATTTTTTCAAAATCATGGATTATTTTATGCTTTAATCATTCAATTCTCGTACTCAATAATACTAAGGACTAAGGGATGACCACCAATATTCAAACTCGTGAAATCGAATATACTGCCGCAGATGGTACGCGCTTAATTGGATATTTTGCTGCACCAAGCACGGCTAAACCAGTTGCAGGTGTTTTGGTTGCACCTGAATGGTGGGGACGCAATGAATACACAGAACAGCGTGCACGCGAACTGGCCGAACACGGCTATGCAGCCTTTGCCATTGATATGTATGGCGATAAAAATGTGACTACATCTGCGGCGCAAGCCAACGAATGGATGATGCAAACCTTCCAAACTCCAGACACCATTGTGACTCGTGCGTCAGCAGGTTTAGCGACTTTGGCTGCACAAACCGAAGTAAATGCAGATAAACTGGCTGCCATTGGCTTCTGTTATGGAGGTAAAGTTATTTTGGATTTAGCACGTTCGGGTGCTGAACTGAAAGCTGTCGTGACCTTCCACGCCAACCTGTCAGCACAAGCGCCTGCCCAAGCAGGTCAAGTCAAAGCTGAAATTTTGGTCTTACACGGTGAACTCGACAGCATGGTCAGCTTAGATGATGTTGCACATTTCCGAGAAGAAATGTATGCGGCTCAAGTCCCACATGACGTCATTGTCTTTGAAGATGCAAAGCATGGTTTTAGTAACCCACAAGCAGATGAAAGAGCCAAAGCCAATGGTGTAGACTTAGGCTATAATGCTGAGGCGGAACGACAAGGGCTTGAAGCCATGTATGAACTACTACAACGTCGTTTGGCTGAATAAAAAAATAGAAACGTGGATGTTGGCTTTATCCAACATCATTTTTGAATTTGAATACTTTATTAAGAGGACAAGATAATGACTGAGAACAACTGCCCATACTGCAATTTTGATGAGTTTGATATCATTGATAAAAATGAGTTTGGTGTGATTCTACCTGAGCCAAATGCACTCTCTAAAGGACATTGCGTCATTATCCCTCTACGCCATGTCAGCTCTTTCTTTGATGTCACTGACAAAGAACGTAAAAGTTTAATGTCACTTTTAGAACTGGCTCGCAATGAATTACAGCTTCGTCATCAACCTACCGGTTTTCACGTCGGCTTTAATGATGGCTCGGTGTTTGGTGAAGCATCTGAACATTTGCACATCCACATTATCCCTCGTTACGATGACCAACCGCTAAAACTCGATGCGCGTTGGGGAATGTTAAGCGAAGCTTAATCTGCCACCATAAAAAATGATGCGATCGCATCATTTTTTTATGCCTAAATTTCCTGTCGGGACTCAGCAAAAATCAGTACGGCTCCGCTATACTAAGTCGCTTGAAATTGTATAGAGTTCACATGTCTTCGTTTTCTTTCTCAGATGCGCTATTAGCTTGGTTCGATCTACATGGTCGACATGACCTGCCTTGGCAAGTGGTAGATAATCCTTACCAAGTATGGGTTTCTGAGATTATGCTGCAACAGACACAAGTCAAAACCGTACTCCAATATTTTGCACGTTTTGTGCAACGCTTCCCCGCTGTTGAAGATTTAGGCCGTGCCTCTTGGGATGATGTTGCTCCTTACTGGGCAGGTTTAGGCTACTATGCGCGTGCACGTAATCTGCATAAGGCCGCAGCAATTGTGGCACAGCAAGGTCATTTCCCTACCAGCTTAGAAGAATGGATGGCACTGCCAGGCATAGGACGCTCCACGGCGGGTGCATTAATGTCTTTAGGTTTACGACAATATGGCGTGATTATGGATGGTAACGTAAAACGCGTACTCGCTCGTTTCTTTGCCATTGAAGATGATCTTAGCAAACCTGTCCATGAACGTGCCCTGTGGCAACTGGCGGAACAACTCTGCCCAGAACAACGGAATCATGACTATACCCAAGCCATTATGGACTTAGGGGCAACCATCTGTACCCCCAAAAAACCGCTATGTCTGTATTGCCCAATGCAGCAACATTGCAAAGCTCATCAACAAGGCTTAGAAACTGAACTACCGTATAAGAAACCCAAGAAAGCGGTTCCTGTGAAATCGGCACAAGTCATGGTATTGCAGTGCCAAGATCAATGGCTATGGTTACAGCGCCCCAATACTGGGTTGTGGGGTGGATTATGGAGTCTCCCCATCTATGACGATGGTGCTGAATTGACTCGAACCACACAAATGTTAGGTCTAAAACCAAACAGCAATAGTGCGCAAATCTCACATAGTTTTACTCATTTTACTTGGTTACTTGAGGCGATTTGTTTCCACGTGGAACCAGAACAAAAAGAGCATATTGCAATTGAACTCTCAGGCACATGGTACACGCCACAAAAAGCTACACAAATGGGGCTACCTACAGCCATGAAAAAATTGATCTCTGCCTTATAGATATGACATAGTCAGAAACTGAAAGTTTAGCTTCTTGAAAATCACAATAATCAAAAGGAAAAATTGTGCTTCGTCAGTTTGCGATTAGCAGTTTAACAATCAGTTTTTTGGTACTCACTGCCTGTACGTCGACACCCAAGAAAACAGGCTCTGGGCTGCCGCCCTCTACTGTTCAAGACCTACAACGCACGCCGCTTAAATCGAACTTACCGATTCCTGTACAAAATATTAAAACCAAACAATTGAGCGATACATGGGGTGCTTCACGCAGCCAAGGACGTCGACATGAAGGTATCGACATTATGGCTCCACGTGGAACCAAAGTGTATAGCACTACCGATGGATTAATTGCTGACTTACGCGATAACAATTTGGGTGGTAAAGTAATTTGGGTGTTGGGGCCCAGTGGCTCTTGGCATTATTATGCACACTTAAATGAGCACAAACGTGGACTGGCCGTTGGAGATTATGTCAAAAAAGGCGATCTGATTGGCTATGTAGGCAACACGGGAAATGCTCGACATACTGCACCCCATTTGCATTATGGCATCTATTTAGCAGGTAAAGGTCGCGGTGCGGTCAATCCTTTTCCATATTTACGTTAATTTTTTAGGAAATACACATGTCTGAAGTGTTGATGAATCGTCTGGTTGAATTTGCAGAATCAGGCAATCAACAAAAAATTGTGGTTGCAGGACAAAGCTATCAGGGCTGGGTCATGGAAATTACCGAAGATGCCCTGTTGATTAGTACAGGTTTTGCAGACAAATCAGGCAAAGATTTCTGGATTTCGTTTAACGACTTACAACATGCCACCTTATTCTATTGGAACAACAAAACAGACCAATGGGTAGACTTCACTTTATAAATCAACAACAACATAGAGAGGAACAATGACTAAACAACGCTGTGGCTGGTGTACCGAGGATCCTCTCTACATTGCCTACCATGATCATGAATGGGGGCAACCTGTGCATGACGAACAACATTTGTTTGAAATGCTTTGTCTCGAAGGACAGCAAGCGGGTCTCTCTTGGATTACCGTACTGAAAAAACGGGAAAGCTATCGCCAACATTTTTTTCAGCATCCGATTCAACAGATTGCTGAGCTGAGCGATGCCGAGCTTGAAGCCAAATTACAAGATGCTGGACTCATTCGACACATTGGCAAACTACATGCCATTCGAGAGAATGCCCGGGCTTGGCAAAGTCTGAAACAACAAGAAAATGTCGTGGATTGGTTGTGGGGTTTTGTCAGCCACACCCCTATTCTGAATGCTGTGCCCAACTATAAAACAGCACCTGCACAAACTGAAATTAGCCAACAAATGTCCAAAGCCTTAAAGAAAAAGGGCTTCAAGTTTGTGGGGCCAACCACCTGTTATGCCTTTATGCAAGCCGTGGGTATGGTCGATGATCACGAAGATCATTGCCCTGCCAAAAATACAAAAAATAGCCCCCATAAATAAGAGGATGACGTCATGAGTAATAATCTGATCAATGGCTATGCCGCCCTACACGCAGGCGAAGCACTGGTCCCCTTTCAATTTGATGCAGGCGAACTTCAAGCCCATCAAGTTGAAATTAAAGTGGAATATTGTGGACTCTGTCATTCTGATGTTTCAGTGATTGGCAACGAATGGGGGAATTCCGTTTACCCTGTAATCGCAGGGCATGAAGTCATTGGCACTATTTTAAGAATGGGTTCTGAAGCCAAAGGATTACAGATAGGTCAACGTGTAGGGTTGGGTTGGACTGCGGAAAGCTGTCAATACTGTGATCCATGTGTGGCTGGACAGCCTGTATTATGTAGCAGTGGCAGCACTGCGACCATTGTGGGTCATGCTGGTGGCTTTGCCGATAAAGTCCGAGCGGCATGGCAATGGGTCATTCCGCTACCAGAAGACTTAGATCCTGAAAGTGCAGGTCCTCTGCTCTGTGGAGGGATTACCGTATTTGACCCATTGCTTAAACATAATATTCAAGCCACGCATCATGTCGGTGTGATTGGTATTGGTGGCTTGGGGCATATCGCGATTAAGTTACTCAAAGCGTGGGGCTGTGAAATAACGGCCTTTACTTCAAGTCTGGACAAGACTGATGAACTTAAAGCGATGGGTGCAGACCATGTGGTAAATAGCCGCGATGTAGATGCACTGAAAACCCAACGAGGCAAATTTGATCTGTTGCTCAGTACGGTTAATGTCACGCTCAATTGGCCTGCGTATATCAGTACACTGGCACCCAATGGCACCATACATCTGTTAGGACTACCCTTAGAGCCGATTAAGTTTAATGCGGGTAGCCTGATTGGTGGAGCAAAGTCGATTACAGGCTCACCTACAGGTTCACCTGCTGCATTACGTCAACTGCTTAAGTTCGCTGCGCGTAAAAACATTGCGCCACAAATTGAATTGTTCCCAATGTCACAATTGAATCAGGCGATAGAGCGTTTGCACTCAGGCCAAGCCCGTTATCGCATTGTGCTTCAAGCCGACTTCGAATCAAGCACAACATAAGCCAATTGTCGCCGAGTCCAAGCCGCCAAGCATTCAATTGCTTGGCGAATCTCGGCGGATAATTCATGACCTGCATTTAACCGTACACAATTTTTATAACGCTGCTCTTCTCCAAAAACGATACCGGGCACAATACTGATGCCTTGCTGTTGGGCATAATGATACATATCCAAACTATGAATGGCTTCAGGCAACTGTAACCACAAAGCATAGCCGCCTTTGGGTTGATTCAAGCGAATGTCTATACCTGAAAAAGCCTGTATTAAAAATTGCCGATATTGCTCGACCTGTTGCATTAAACAGGGTTTTAAACGGTTTAAATGCTCTCGATAGGCACGGCTATAAATCAGATCGGCCAAACCCAATTGCAAGGGAGTATTCACCGCAACATGTCGTGTCAGAAGTTGTGCACGTAAATGGTTTAAACGTGACGGCATGCAAAACCACCCCACCCGATAAGCGGTAGATAAGGATTTGGAAACCGAGCCACAGTAAATGACATAACCCTGTCGATCCCAGTATTGAATCGGCAATGGACGTTTTAAATCAAAACTACATTCGGCATAAATATCATCCTCAATCACATAGCACTGATATTGAGCTGCCAACTGAGCAATTTTTTCCTTTTCTGCAGGGCTTAAACAAAAACCCAAAGGGTTCTGAAAATTGGCTGTGAGTAAGCACGCTTTCGCCCCCGAATCACGCATCGCCTGTTCAAATCGATTCAGGTCAAAGCCATTGGCATGCGCTGGAACTTCCACAATTTTACGATTCAGACTCGCCAACAATTGCAACTGCCCGTTAAAGTTGGGTGTCGGTACAATAATACTATCGCCTTCTTGGGTGATAGTTTGAATCACCACCGACAAAGCGGGCATGCAACCATTGCTGATATAAATATCTTCGGGTGCCATGTAAATGCCATCTTCCGCCCAATGTGCCGACAAAGCCTCTCTTAAACGTCGATGTCCCTGTTTATCACTATACAAAAAATCTTCAGGTTTACTGTGTTTCAGCGCACGTTGAATAGAACGGCGGAGTGCCTCTATAGGTACTAAATTTGGTGAAAGTTGAATAGAACCCAAGTGAATCATTTGATCATGAATGGAGGCCTCTTGAATTTCTATTTGTAGTTCTAGATTAGAAACGTCTCGCGCCGTCACCGCAAAATCAACATGCTGTGGCACGGCCACCGCCAAAGCTTGTGGTTGCACAAAGTAGCCTGCTTGAGGTTTTGCCGTAATTAAGCCTTGTGCCTCTAATAGTTCATAACAACTTTTGGCTGTATTGAGACTGACCTGTTGCGACTGGGCAAACTGACGCAACGAACTCAAGCGCTGCCCTGCTCCCAATTCTCCCGCATAAATTTTCTGTGCCAACTGGTGTGCCAAATCCCGATATTGAATGCCCATCACTGTACTCATTTTTTAATATATTTTGTATCTGTAACCAAGAATACACCCTGCCTATGCTAGGCGTACAGTTCATTTTTATTTGGGGAAAATCAAGATGTATCGTCTTAGCCTTATCGTACTCACCCTGTTTCTTGTCGCCTGCCAACCGAGCACATCAGTTTGGCAACAGCAACATGATTTTATTTGTCAGTCTTTAATCGAAGGCTTTTTAAAAGCGTCTGGACAACAAAACTTTGAATTGAACCAGAAAAGTGATGTCGTGGATAGCGTCATCCCGCAGCGCCTGTTTAGCTATCAATCTGGCTCAACCCGTACCACCTTAATCGGTGAAACACAACGAAAAGAGTTACGCTTTGTCTGTTGGAACGACGCACAGCATTTTGCGATTGCTCAACATGATCAGAACCAAGCGCCACGACAAGCCTTGCTCACTGTACAGCTTCACTTGCCTAAAACTACAGATAAATTGCAAGTTTCTGCGCCAAAAACTCAATGAACAAGCGAACCCGTTTCGGTAAATGTTCTTGTTGATAATACACTGCATGGATTTTTTGATATTGCAGTTCAATCTGATCTTCAAACAGGGCCACCAAACGTCCTGCATGGAGATCATCTTGAACCAAAAAACGCGACAAGCAGGTAATCCCAACACCGTTAAGCACCAACTGACGTACGGTTTCCCCATTCGATGCCTTGATTTTTGGATGAATATTCAGATGTTGTCCCTGCAACATTAAGGGCCAACTATTTAAATGTGTGGGCTGGGTAAAACCAATCAAGGGGTGCTGCAACAACTGCTCAGGCTGGTTGGGCGCGCCATGTTGGGCTAAATAATCAGGACTGGCCACAATATACAGGCGGCTACGGCACAACAGTTTGGCATGTAAGCTGGAATCATTTAACTCGCCAAAACGAATCGCCACATCGGTTTTATGTTCCAGTAAATCAATAATCTGATCGTGATTATTTAATTCAATTTCAATCTTCGGATATTGCTGCATAAACTCCTGAATCAGTGGCACGATCACATGCAGTACAAAAGGCGTCGCAGAATCGACTCGAATGAGACCTGAAATATCATGATCAGATTTTAATAAGGCATCTTCGGCTTCCGTCAAATCATTCAAAATCTTACGCGTTTTTTCCAGAAACAACTGCCCTTCTTGCGTCAGTTTCAACTTGCGCGTAGTCCGTTCCAGCAGGGTCACATTAAGTTTGCTTTCCAAGCGCTGCAAGGCACGACTAACACCCGATGTGGTTTGTCCTAATTGCTCCGCAGCTTTCACAATCGAGCCACTTTCGACAATCTGGACAAAAGCATTTAATTCTTCAATGGTCGATTTCATCGTCATTTTATTGATTATTGGTCAACAATATTTTGCAAATTCCTAGATTTTTCCACAACAGTTATTTCAGCAAAATAGCTCCATCTTTAAAAAAGTTCGGTTGAGAAAAACATGATTGTTCCAAAAATAGGAATGGGGACCTTTCGCTTGACGGGTGCAACAGTAATTGATGCTGTTCAGACAGCACTTGAGGTCGGCTATCGTGCCATTGATACGGCACAAATTTATGGCAATGAAGCTGAGATTGGTCAAGCCATTGCCAACAGTGGTGTACCACAACATGAATTATTTTTGACCATCAAAATCTGGACTGAAAATTACGCTCCAGAGCAATTGATTCTGAGCTTAAAACAGAGCCTACAGAAATTAGGCGCGGATGCTGTGAATTTGACTTTAATTCATTGGCCTGCCCCACAACTGGGCGTTCAAATTGAGGAAGTCATGCAAGCCTTGCTGCATGCCAAGCAATTAGGACTGACCGAACATATCGGTATCTCAAATTTTAATATTGCCCTAACCCAACAGGCAATTAACAGTATTGGACTCGAGCATATTGCCACCAATCAAATTGAACTGAGTCCTTATTTACAAAATCGTCCCTTGGTCAGTTATCTGCAACAGCAACAGATTGATGTGACTTCTTACATGACTTTGGCCTATGGCAAAGTGCTGCAAGATCCTGTCTTGCAGACGATTGCACAGCAAATCAATGCCAGTCCCGCACAAGTGGCATTGGCATGGGCTCTCCAACAAAGTTATGCCGTCATTCCATCTTCTACACAACGGGCACATTTGTTGGCAAATTTAAAAGCGCAAGATTTACAGCTCACTCCTGAACAGATGCAGGCCATTGCTGAACTCGACCGAAACTCACGTGAGGTAAATCCTGAACAACTCGCTCCCGAGTGGGACTAGGGCAATCAAATGAAAGTGAATTACCCGTTATTGGCACTGGCAATAGGCGCCTTTGCCATTGGGACGACTGAATTTTCCCCCATGGGCTTTTTACCTGAAATTGCCCGTGATCTGAGTATTTCTATTCCACAAGCAGGTATGCTCATCAATGCCTATGCGATTGGGGTGATGTTGGGTGCCCCGCTGATGACACTGTGGTTTAGCCGCTACTCCAAACGGCGTGCCCTGATCCTGCTCATGGTCATTTTCACACTAGGCAACCTGCTGGCTTATTTTGCCCACAGTTATTCGAGCTTAATGCTGGCACGTATCTTGACCAGCTTAAATCATGGTGCTTTCTTTGGCATTGGTTCTGTAGTCGCAGCCAGTGTGGTGCCCAAAGAAAAACAAGCCAGTGCTGTCGCAGCCATGTTTATGGGGTTGACCCTAGCCAATATTGGCGGTGTTCCATTCGCCACTTGGGTGGGACAACATATTGGTTGGCGCATTGCCTTTCTGGGAATCACGCTACTGGGGGTAATCACCATGCTGTCTCTCTGGAAAGCACTTCCCGAAGGTCAAGCCAGTCCTCGTCCCAAGATTGCTCAGGAACTCAAGGTACTCCGTCGTTTACCTGTAGTTTTGGCATTATTGACCACAGTCATGAGCTCAGGCGCAATGTTCACACTGTATACCTACATTGCACCCAGTTTGCAAAACTTCACTCAAGCTACACCAAGCCTGATCACGTTCATGTTGGTTCTGGTCGGGATTGGCTTTTCAATTGGCAATCATCTGGGGGGCAGATTCGCAGATCGCTCACTGGATCGGACGCTATTGGGTTTTCTCAGCCTACTCAGCATCATGATGCTGCTGTTTCCCTTACTGGCGCAAACCGCCATTGGAGCAGCGATTGCATTAATCCTTTGGGGAGCAGCCGCATTTGCAGTGGTTCCTCCCTTACAAATGCGCGTCATGTCGGTTGCGCATGAAGCCTCTGGGCTTGCCTCTTCGGTCAATATTGGCGCCTTTAATTTAGGCAATGCCTTGGGTGCACTGGCAGGTGCCAGCGTACTCAGTTTTGGACTCAGCTATACGGCGGTGGCATGGATCGGTGCACTATTAAGTGGTCTAGCCTTGCTGTTGGTCGGCTTACAAAAAATGTTACTGAACAAACAGCTTGTACAAAGCCAAATACAGAAAATAGAGCCTCAATGTCTTGAACACTAAATCCATGTCGATTTTAACATCATATTGACTAGCGCAATGCGATTGGCAAAGCCGCATAATTCCGCGGTTTTGCCAATTCATCCTTCATTTTTAACAACATTTGATACGGTTGCTGCTCGACAAATAAATTCACAGCGCTCAGCGGAATAGAGCCGTCAGGATCGGCATAGCCATAGGTCGAGACTTTCACTTTCTGTTTCCCCAGTTTCTGAAAGGTCCAATCACCTTCATAACGGGTTAAACGTACATAATTTGGATTCAGCGGATAGCCTTGATTCACAGCCTTGTTTTGAATATGAATCATGCCTTGAGCATCTTTACGCATTTTCCCCTTTACCACCAAATCTCGGTCTTTTAAAGGAAAGGGAAAATCCAGCACCATATACAACAGAAACTCGCCTTTGCTGTCATCTCGAGATAAGACTTTGACGCTGCCCATATAAGGCACCCATCTTGGCGCTTGTTCCACATCCAAAATCAGGGCAGTGGCCTTTTCAATCGGCACATCAAAATGGGTTTCGGCTTTATACAACACCATAGGGTTGGCAGTGTTTTGATAGGTCCAAACTTTAATATTTTGCTTGTTAATACTGAGTTTGGCATTGTCGATAGACTTGGCCTGTGCTGTAGCAAATAAGGCTACAGCACAGCAAGTGATCAGTTTTATTTTCATTAAATTCAGCTTCTTATTTTAATTTTATGCAAATGTTTTCGCAAATTCAGGCCGTGTTTTACACCTGAATATCGTTAAAACCTAGTACATCTTTCATGTCATATTTGCGTGCTTCACGCCCAACCACCCATGCTGCGGCACGAACGGCACCCGAAGCAAAATTCATGCGGTTGGTGGCTTTGTGAGTAATTTCTACACGCTCACCTTCACCAATAAACATTGCCGTGTGTTCACCCACAATGTCACCGCCACGAATGGTTTGAAAACCAATGGTTTGACGTTCACGTGGACCCGTATGGCCTTCACGGCAATACACAGCATCTTGTTTCAAGTCACGACCTAATGCATCTGCAATGGCTTCACCCATCATTAAAGCTGTACCCGATGGTGCATCGACTTTATGGCGGTGATGCGCTTCAATGATTTCAATATCGACTGTATCGCCAAAGACTTTTGATGCCAGTTCCAATAATTTAATCGATACATTCACGCCTACAGAATAGTTGGCTGCATAGACGACTGGCGTATGAGTGGATGTTTCATCAAGAAATGCTTTTTGCTCATCATTCATGCCTGTGGTACCAATGACCATGGCGACACCCGCTTCACGGCAAAGCTTCAAGTGCTGTTCGGTGGCAACAGGCGCGGTAAAATCAATCACCACATCACATACAGGTAAGATTTCTTGCAGACTGCCCACAATCTTCACACCAATGTTACCAATGCCTGCAAGCTCACCTGCATCTGAACCGACTAAACTACTTTCTGGTCGCTCAACCGCAGCAGCCAGTTGATAACCCGCTTGTTGTACCGCCTGAATCAGAATGCGACCCATACGACCGCCTGCACCCAATACCCCAATACGTGGACTTGTAGACATAATCCGTTCCTAATCTCGAATTTAAAATTGCCTTTACTATAGCAAAACTCTGGAACACGACTAAGTTGTAATCTAAATTTTTCGCAAAAAACTTGATTGAATCGATTTAAACTTCAGATTGCCCAATTTCAACGCATCAAGATAGTGAAGAATTAGATCGTGACATGCATTTATATCGAAAAAAATCCTTAAAAATGAAAGTATAACCTCTCATTTTTCACACAATTTACATCTTGCTTACGCAGACTAGCCGTCACGAATCATCAAGATAAAAATTGTCAGGAGACTTTCTATGCATTCGAAAAAAATAATAGTTGCTTTACTGTGTACCGTTGCTGCTCATGTTTATGCTGAACCTGCTGCGCAATCTGGCGACAGTGTTGACAGTTTGGCAGGGGTTAAAATTATGACCACGGTCAACGGTCAATCTGGAAGCCTTGCCGAACGTATGGCAACGAATGCCTCTCAAGCATCCGTGAGTGCAACGCAACAACCTGTTGATGAAACGGTGAGTGTTGAAGCGATTGATACCCCCATCGCACAATAAACAGACATAAAAAAAGGGCATGTTTTACACGCCCTTTTTTATTGGTTTGAATTAATCAAACAAACCAAAGAATGATTTTTTCTTCGGAGAAGAGTTATTTTCTTCACCATCTAAAGTCACTTGAAGTTCTTTCAACAATTCGCGTTGACGCGCCGTCAAGTTCACAGGTGTTTCCACCACAATACGGCAGAGTAAATCACCCTGCATACTGGTACGCACAGGTTTGACCCCTTTGCCACGTAAACGGAACATTTTTCCAGTTTGCGTGCCTTCAGGAATTTTCAAACTAACACGACCTTCTAGCGTTGGAATCTCGATTTCTTTACCCAAAGCAGCATCAGCAATGCTTACGGGTACATCCATATACAGATCTGCACCATCACGTTGGAAAATTTCGTGTTCACGTACCACAACTTCTACGTATAAGTCGCCAGATTGACCATCACGAATGGCTTCACCTTTACCGCTTAAACGCACGCGATCGCCATTGTCTACCCCAGCTGGAATCGTCACTTCTAGGGTTTGCTGACGGTCAGAAACACCTGAACCATGACATTTCTGACAAGGGTTTTTAATAATCTTGCCTTGGCCACGACAGGTACCACAGGTTTGCTGTACCGAGAAGAAGCCTTGCTGCATACGGACTTGACCTGCACCATGACAGGTTTTACACGTTTCAACGTCATTCGGGTTTTTAGAACCTTTACCGTCACAACTCTCACATGGTGCTGGTGCAGTAAAGGTAATGGTCTTTTTCACCCCTTTTACTGCTTCTTCTAAAGTGAGTTCCATGACATAACGTAAGTCGGAACCACGGCGCTGACGCTGCTGACCGCGACCGCCACCACCAAAAGCACCACCGAAGATATCACCAAACTGGCTGAAAATGTCTTCTGCACTGAAACCGCCGAAGCCACCACCACCGCCGCCGCCTTCGAATGCACCATGTCCCATACGGTCGTACATGCTGCGCTTTTCACCGTCGGAAAGAATTTCATACGCTTCAGAAGCTTCTTTAAACTTTTCTTCAGCTTCAGGATTGTCTGGGTTACGATCTGGATGATATTTCATCGCCAACTTACGGTAGGCTTTTTTAATTTCATCATCACTAGCGGTTTTAGCGACACCTAAAACCTCATAATAATCACGTTTAGCCATGGCTGGCGATGCTCCTCACGGAATTTCATTTGATACTGAATAATGCTCTGAAATTGGGGGCAAAGCGTGATTTTACAAGGGCAAAATGCTAAAAAAATGATAAATTTTAGAAAACTGCTTTATTTTTTATAAACTTAGAAAGCCCTTTAATCCAAGCATTCAGCAAATATAAAAAGGCAATCAGTCCAAATACCACACCCGCAACGGTACAACCCGTAACCCAAAGCGCGCTATTCCAAGTGAAAAAACATAAAGGAATAAACCACAGTGCAGCAAATAAACTGAGTACAGTATAAATAATGATATTTCGCATGACCCAAAAGGCTTGGGCTTGTAACCAGACTTCAGTGTCCATTTGGGTAACTTTACGGGCAAACCAATAAGCAAAAATACCGCTGATGACGGTAAATAATGCCAAAAACATGAAGACATAAGAAATCGCGATAGAGCGGCGATACTTGGTTAAACTGTCTTGCTTCATGTGCGATTAAACCTCATTACTACATCTGTGATTTTTTTAATATGTAGCAAAATTCCTAAACTGAAATTTAATAAAAATATAAGGTGCTACTATATTGAAATTTTCAAACTTTCGCACCTGATATTACTAAAATATTTTGTACTAACCGGTCTTTTTCACCTTAAACCATTGCGCATATAACGCTGGCAAAAAGAATAGTGTGAGCAAAGTCGCAACTATTAAGCCACCCATAATGGCCACCGCCATCGGCCCAAAGAAAATACTGCGTGATAATGGAATCATGGCCAGAACTGCTGCCAGTGCAGTTAACAAAATTGGACGAAAACGGCGTACTGTCGCTTCAATAATCGCCTCCCATGTGGTTTGTCCTGCTGCGCGGTCTTGTTCAATTTGATCAATCAAAATCAAGGAATTCCGCATAATCATGCCTGAAAGAGCAATCGTGCCCAGCATCGCCACAAAACCAAACGGCTTATTAAACAACAGCAAGAATAATACTACGCCAATTAAACCGAGCGGTGCCGTGAGCAAGACCATGCTGGCGCGGGAAATACTTTTAAGTTGAATCATCAGCAAGGTCATGACTACAGCCAAGAACAGTGGCATACCCGCATTCACTGACTTTTGCCCGCGAGCCGATTCTTCGACTGTTCCTCCGACTTCTAACAAATAGCCAGCAGGTAATTCTGCACGGACTTGCTGCATGGCATCAGACAATTCCGCCACGACTGTTGCGGGTTGTAATTTCGTACGAATATCCGCGCGTATGGTAATGGTCGGTAAGCGATTACGATGCCAAATCAAACCCTCTTCAAAACGGTATTCAATTTTGGCAATCTGGGCCAATGGTACAAAAGTCCCTCGGGTGGTCGGTACTGCCAAACTGGCCAGTGATTCAACGCTCAAGCGCTCCGCTTCATCACCACGTAAACGAATATCAATTAACTCGCGCTTTTCACGGTAGGGCTGCAATACCGCCCCCTGAATTGAACTATTCAGAAAATTGGCTAAATCTAAACTTGATATTCCCATTTGGCGGGCACGGTCTTGATCGATCTGCAATTGAATAATTTTGCTGGGTTCACCCCAATCTAAATGCACATTGGTGGTATTCGGATTCGCTCCCACTACGGCAGCAACTTTTTGCGCCCATTGGCGAACAGAATTGAGATCTTCCCCCGAAATACGATACTGGATTGGGTAACCTACAGGCGGACCATTTTCCAATAAGGAAACCCGTGTCCGCACTTCGGGCAATAAGTGACGAATCTGCTGCTCGAGAGAGTTGCGAATGTCGTTACGATCATCCAAAGAAGATGCCAGCACCACAAACTGGGCAAAACTGGCTTGGGGTAATTGCTGATCTAAGGGTAAATAGAAGCGTGGCGAACCTGTGCCCACATAAGCCACATAGTTTTCAATTCCCTGTTGCTTTGAAAGGAAATGCTCGACCTTTTTCACTGCCGCTTCGGTGGCTTTTAAGGATGCTCCTTCTTCAAGTTTTAAATCCACCAAAATTTCAGCACGATTCGACGATGGGAAAAATTGTTGTGGCACCAATTTAAACATCAACACGGAGAGCACAAACATGCCCAACGTTGCTGCAATCACGGTTTTACGATAGGTCACACACCAGTTGACCCACGTGCGAAAGCGCTGATAAAACTGGGTCTGATAGGGATCATGCTCTATGCCATGCACCATGACTGGCTGTGGCTCAGGTTGTTTTCTAAAGCGTGCCCAAAGCCTTTGATACCAAGGTGCTCGAACTGGCTGTTGTTGAAAATCAGGCAATAACTTATCCCCCAAATAAGGGACAAACAGCACCGCAGCAAACCATGACACAATTAATGCAATGGTCACCACCTGAAAAATGGAACGAGTATATTCTCCAGTGCTAGAAGCGGCTGTGGCAATCGGGAGAAATCCTGCGGCGGTAATTAAGGTTCCCGTCAGCATCGGAAATGCAGTGGTTTTCCACGCAAAACCCGCAGCTTGCAAACGGCTATAGCCTTGTTCCATGCGAATCGCCATCATTTCGATGGCAATAATGGCATCATCGACCAACAAACCGAGGGCTAAAATCAATGCCCCTAAGGAAATTTTATGCAGCCCTACATCAAATAAATTCATGCCCGCAAAGGTCATGGCCAGTACCAGTGGAATGGAAAATGCCACCACCAAGCCTGTGCGAAAACCCAAAGAAAAGAAACTCACCAACAGCACAATAATCACGGCCTCGGCCAAGACTTTCATAAATTCATGTACGCTGCGTTCAACCGCGACAGGCTGATCAGAGACTTTTTGTAGCTGCATTCCTAAAGGTAGGCTTTTCTGTAAGGTTGCAAACTCGGCTTGTAAGTTTTCACCCAAAGCCAGAATATCGCCGCCTTTGCGCATCGAAACTGCAATACCAATGCCATTTTCACCCATAAAACGCATGCGTGGCTGAGCAGGTTCACTAAAGCCGCGATACACCTCTGCCACATCCCCCAGTTGAATGGTTTGACCATTCACCAGCAATGGCATTTTTTTCAGGTCTTCGACGTTATGCAACTGACCGCTCACGCGAATTTGAATGCGGTCGGTCTGGGTTTCAAAATAACCTGCGCTGGCCATGGTATTTTGTTGCTGCAAAGCCTGTTGAATGGTAGTAATTGGAATACCCAGTTGCGTGGCTTTGGTGTTGGATAAATCTATCCAGATTTTCTGATCTTGCAGCCCAATCAAATCCACCTTACCAACATCTTGAACCCGCTGTAATTGCAGTTGTAAGCGGTCGGCATATTCTTTCAAAATGGCATAATCAAAGCCCTTTCCTGTCAACACATAAATGTTGCCGAAAGTGTCGCCAAATTCATCATTAAAAAAAGGGCCTTGCACATCACTTGGCAGTTCGTGCCGAATATCATTGACCTTTTTACGTACGTCATACCAGACATCAGGAATTTGTGCAGAGCGCAATGAATCCTTCGCAAAAAAAGTTACTAACGACTCCCCTGGACGGGAGTACGCCATAATGCGCTCATAATTGCCTGTGCTCATGAGTTCTTTTTCAATGCGATCAGTCACTTGTAGCGACACTTGCTTCGCTGTTGCACCAGGCCAATAGGTTTGTACCACCATGACTTTAAAGGTAAACGGCGGATCTTCGCTTTGAGACAATTTGGAATAAGACACCATGCCAACGATGCCCAGCAAGATCATGAAATACAGAACCAAGCCTTTGTTTTTCAGTGCCCATTCCGACAGGTTAAAATTCATTATTTTGCTCCTGTCGGTTGTTGTACGGTAGACAAGGCTACAACGCGGTTTTCTCGATCAATCGGACGAATTTTTTGTTGCTCATGCAGCAGATGTACGCCCCCAACCACCACATAATCTTCTGGTTTTAATCCTGACAGTACAGACACTGTATCGCGCCCATAAGCCCCTAAGGTGACTGATACTTTATGGATTCGCGAATCTGGATAAACCACCCACACAAAGGCCTGTTGTTCATTCGCCGAGACACTGGATAAGGGCACACTTAAGATATTGTGCTGCAAGGTACTAAAAAATACCCGCGCACTTTGCCCCAATTGAATATCTTGACTCTGAGTCTTTAAGGCAACTTTTACGCTAAAGGTGCGTGACTGATCTGCCGCAGGGGAAATTTCACGCACATAACCCGCAAATTTATCCTGTGGTTTTGACCATAAAGTCACCCATGCTTCCTGCCCAATACGGATGTCATTAATGGCTTGCTCAGGTACGCCAATGAGCACTTCACGCTCACCCGAAATCGCCAATTGATAAGCCGCTTGCCCTGCTGCAACCACCTGCCCCACTTCAATATTACGTGCGGTAATCACGCCACTTTTGTCTGCAACGAGTTGGTTATAACGGGTCTGGTTTTGACTAACTTCATGGTTGGATTGCGCCTGTTTCAGACTGGCCAATGCAGCTTGATACTGATTATTTATCGCATCGTATTGTGAACGGCTCACGGCGTTCATCGGCAATAATTGCTTAAAACGTGTTAGCTCCTGTTCTGCCACTTTCGCTGCGGACTGGGCACTTTCCAATTGCGCACGGGAAGCATTCAATTGTAATTGAGCATCTTTCACATCCAGTTTTGCCAGAACCTGCCCGACTCGAACTTGATCACCAACATCGACAAAACGTTGTATGACCTGCCCAGACACCCGAAATGCCAAATCCGTTTGTTGTCGAGCTTTAACTTCACCCGCGTAACTTTTTTGTTCAGTTAAAGAGGTAGATGGTTGTGCCACCATGACTAAGGGGACTTGTTCCGTTGTAGCCTGTTCTCGACTACAGCCCCAAAGGGTCAAACTGGATAAAATTATAAGACTGGCAATTAAGGTCTTGGCAGGGTTCATGCGTTGTGCTCTTATCTAAATGTCATTTTTAGGGCAAAATACTATGCTGTTCTTTGAACAAATTTGAATTAATATACCACGCGGTACATTAATTAAAAGCCCTGTTTGAAGTAAATGACTTAATTAAGCGAAAGTGGAAAAATTTGTGCAAATGAATGTCGGTCGGCCCAAAGATTTAGAAAAGCATAAGCAAATTCTGCTGGCTGCCAGAAACCTGTTCCTAAAACAGGGCTATCATGGTTCGAGCATGAATCAAATTGCCCAAGAAGCTGGGGTCACTAAACTCACGATTTATAATCATTTTCAAGACAAAGCCAGTCTATTTACCTGTGCGATTGAACTCACCTGCGAAAGTTTAATGGCCACACGTCCTTTTGAATTGCAGGCAGACAGCAATTTTGTTGAGGCTTTTGCTCAAGCCTGCCAAATCGCCTTGAACATTGTGTACTTACCCGAAGCAGTGAAACTGGAACATTTGCTGATTGAACTGGCCGCCGAACAAAACCCCTTGGCTCTGCAATTTTATAATGCGTCTCATCAAAAAATGTGTGATGGTTGGGAAGATTTTTTTCAGCAAGCTGCCACCTTGGGTTTTATTCAAGCCGCTGATGTGGAACAGCAACGCCTATTGCTACTGTCCTTACTGCTCGGACTACGTCATTTAGAAATTTTACTGGGTGTACGTGCGATTCCAACCCCTCAACAACAGCAGGAAATCATCCAACAAAGTATCGAGATATTCATGCTGAAGTATGGACCGAATGCCTAGCGCCCATTTTGATTGTCCCTCAGCTTCATTCCATTATTCAATTGCTAGTTTTATCAACAAAAGCTTGCGACTTTTGTAGCCCTGCTACTTGGCATTCAATTAAATCGGGGTATAGTCAAAAAGAATAAGAACTGGAGAATGGAAAATGATTCAACAAATTGATGCTCCACTACGCGAAGACGTACGGTTACTGGGTAATTTATTAGGGGAAACCCTAAAACAACATGCCGGGCAAGATTTGTTTAATCAGATAGAACAGATTCGAGCACTTGCCAAAGGTGCACGTGATGGACAAGTTGAAGCGGAAAAACAACTAGAGCAGCTCTTTCTCAGCCTAGAAGATGATGAGATTCTTCCGCTTACCCGTGCATTCACACACTTTTTGAACTTTGCCAATATCGCCGAACAATACCATGTAGTACGTAGCCGTCGCCAAAGTGAATTTGATCCTGAAGCCCCATCACCGAATCCACTCGATCATCTGTTCCAAAAATTTAAAACCCATCAAGTCTCAGCAGAACAGCTCTATCAACAACTGTGTGAACTTAAAATTGAACTGGTGTTGACTGCACACCCGACAGAAGTGAGCCGACGCACCCTCATTCAAAAATATGATGGCATTAATGACTGTTTATTTAAATTTGATCAGCAAAAACTTACCCCGCGTGAACGCCAAGCGGTATTAGATGACTTAAAACAACTGATCTGTTCCGCATGGCAAACCGATGAAATTCGTCAACATCGTCCGACCCCTATCGATGAAGCCAAATGGGGCTTCACCACCATTGAACAAACCTTGTGGAATGCAGTACCCAAGTTCATGCGTGAACTGGATGGGATGGTAGAAGAACATTGTGGACAATGTTTACCGCTACATGTGGCTCCTGTGCGTTTTGCTTCTTGGATGGGTGGTGACCGTGATGGCAACCCGAATGTAACCCACAATGTGACCCAAGAAGTGCTGTGGTTGTCACGCTGGAAAGCAGCCGATTTATATTTACGTGATATTGAAGACCTGCGTTGGGAATTGTCGATTCAAAACTGTAGCAATGAGTTAATGCAGGCTTTGGGTGCACCTCATCCTGAACCTTATCGTGAATATTTACGTGACACTCGCGAACGCTTAAAAATCACGCGTGAATGGTTGGCACATAAACTACAGGGACAAGATCAGGTCTTGGATGACAGTCGTGTCATCAAAAGCAAACAGGAATTGTTACAGCCTTTATTACTGTGCTATCGCTCTCTCATGTCGTGCAACTTGCCTGAAATTGCCAATGGTAAATTATTAGACTTTATCCATCGGGTCAATTGCTTTGGGATCGAATTATTAAAGTTGGATATTCGTCAGGAATCAGGACGTCATCGCCAAGCCATTTCCGCCATTACCGAATATTTGGGTTTAGGCAATTTTGAAACATGGACGGAACAAGCCCGTCAAAACTTTCTATTGCAAGAATTACAGAGCAAGCGCCCGTTATTGCCAAAGCATTTAAATGAACCTGAGCAAAGCC
Source organism: Acinetobacter sp. AM (assembly GCF_003105055.1). Taxonomy (NCBI): domain Bacteria; kingdom Pseudomonadati; phylum Pseudomonadota; class Gammaproteobacteria; order Moraxellales; family Moraxellaceae; genus Acinetobacter; species Acinetobacter sp. AM. The sequence continues at coordinate 62,635 of NZ_QETG01000021.1, forward strand.
TGATTCTGCATCCCGATGTGCAAGAAGTGTTTGCCACCATGCGAACCTTAGCTGAACAGCCTGCGGAAAGCTTGGGCGCCTATATTATTTCCATGGCGGAATATCCAAGTGATGTCCTTGCTGTCTTACTCTTACAAAAAGAAGCCGGCATTCAACAACCTTTACGTGTAGTTCCCCTATTTGAAACTTTGAAAGACTTGGATGGTGCGGCACACACCATGCAAACCCTGTTTAATATGCATTGGTACAAACAGCATATTCAGGGCAAACATGAAGTCATGATTGGTTATTCAGACTCGGCCAAAGACGCAGGCTTTATGTCTGCCAACTGGGCACAATACCGTGCGCAAGAAGAGTTGACTGCGATTGCTAAACAACATGCGGTACAACTGACCCTGTTTCATGGTCGTGGTGGTTCTATCAGCCGTGGTGGTGCTCCAACCCAACAGGCGCTATTTTCTCAACCCCCAGGTTCCATTTCTGGTGCTATTCGCGTCACCGAACAAGGTGAAATGATCCGCTTTAAATTCGGACTGGAAGGCATTGCCCTACAAAATCTGGAAATTTATACCGCAGCAACACTGGAAGCAACCTTACTTCCACCGCCAGAGCCGAAAGCCGAATGGCGTGAACTCATGCATCGCATGACCGATCTTTCGGTACAGGTTTACCGTCAAACGGTACGTGAAAATCCACATTTTGTGAAATATTTAAGAACGGTCACGCCTGAACTGGAACTGCAAATGTTACCTTTGGGTTCACGCCCAGCCAAACGTAAAGTCAGTGGCGGGATTGAATCCTTACGTGCCATTCCTTGGGTGTTTGCTTGGACACAAATTCGCTTAATGCTCCCTGCTTGGTTAGGCACAGGTGCAGCGATTAACCAAGTGATTGAACAAGGACATAAAGCGACCTTAGAAGAAATGTTGCAGCAATGGCCTTATTTCCAAACCTTGATTGATATGTTGGAAATGGTCTTGTCCAAAGCCGATGGACATGTGGCTTTATACTATGAAACCCACCTGACCCAAGACGAGGACTTAAAAGCCCTAGGTACAACATTACGCCAACGTCTACAAGACGCGGTTGAAACTCTACTCACCTTAAAAGATGAATCGAAACTGCTCAGTAGCAATGAAGTGTTGGATCAGTCGATGCGAGTACGTAAACCCTACTTACTGCCTTTACATTTGCTGCAAGCAGAACTCATGAAACGTCGTCGTTTATATCTGGCTGAACGTCAGGCTGAACATACCCCTGTCGATCATGCCTTAATGGTCAGCATTGCCGGCATTGCCGCAGGTTTACGTAATACGGGTTGATGCATGCGTCTACGATTGGCAACCCGAAGTTTTTCGGTGTTGCCAATACGGCATTTGATTTTGCATCGATTGGCAAAATAGTTCTTGCTACATTCAATTTTCAGCAGTTTTTTTGCATTGTTAAAAAAAATTTGAAAGATTGATAAAAAAAATTTATTGCTGGGCAATGCAGATAAATTGGATTTATCGACTATAATTTATAGAATAATATATTGATTTATTGCTAATTTAAAAATTATAAAATTTTACCACTTGGTATAAAATTATTATAAATCAGACTTCTAATTAATCTAAAATTAAAAATCAATGATTAAATCACTCGAAAAGAAAGAGTATGATGTGCACAATTTATTTCTAAAGTGATCAATTTATGTCCAATTGGTTTCCCCAATGGCGCCCTTATTCAGGCAATGTCGAGACACGTCCTGTCGGAACAAATGAATATCTTCCGCCTGTACAGAGTGCTGTGCTGGGCATTCAGCATGCCTTTGCCATGTTTGGTGCGACAGTTCTTGCCCCATTTTTGATGGGTTTTGACCCCAATCTCGCGATTTTTATGTCGGGCATCTGTACCATTCTGTTCTTTTTCATGACGGGTGGACGTGTTCCAAGTTATCTCGGCTCAAGCTTTGCTTTTATTGGCGTGGTCATTGCTGCAACGGGTTATGCGGCCTCAGGAACCGGTGCACCCAATGCCAATTTAGCCGTTGCTGCTGGCGGGATTATGGCATGTGGTGTGTTGTATGCCCTGTTTGGTCTCATGGTCATGGCAACGGGTACCCAATGGATTGAAAAACTCATGCCACCTGTCGTGACTGGTGCTGTGGTAATGATTATTGGTTTAAATCTGGCCCCTGTGACGGTGAAAGGCGTGGCGGGCAATCCCTTTAATATGTGGATGGCATTAGTAACTGTCCTTTGTATGGGATCTATCGCGGTCTTCACCAAAGGCTTGTTGCAACGCTTACTGCTCTTAATCGGCTTATTACTGGCGTATCTCCTCTATTTCATTGTTTCGAATGTCATGGGATACGGTACACCTATTAATTTTACCCCAATTCAACAAGCAGCGTGGTTTGGCTTTCCAACCTTCCATTCGCCACAGTTTGATGTGAATGCCATGTTAATTATTGCTCCAGTGGCTTTAATTTTAGTGGCAGAAAACTTAGGTCATATTAAGGCAGTCAGTGCCATGACGGGTGAAAACTTAGACCCGCAAATTGGTAAAGCCTTCTTGGCAGATGGTGTTGCAACGACACTTTCTGGCGGTGTTGGTGCACCAGGTATGACCACCTATGGCGAAAATATTGGAGTCATGGCGGTTACGCGCGTTTACTCGACTATCGTCTTTGTCATTGCAGGTGTGTTTGCCATTTTCTTGGGTCTATCTCCGAAGTTTGGCGCCATTATTCACACCATTCCAACGGCAATCCTCACAGGTGCTTCCATTGTGGTCTTTGGTTTAATTACCATTGCGGGTGCCAAAATCTGGATTGAAAACAAAGTCGATTTTTCTAAAAATAAAAACCTGATGGTTGCAGCAGTGACCATTATTTTAGGTACGGGTGATTTTGCCTTGCAGTTCGGCAATTTCAATTTGGGTGGCATTGGAACGGCTACCTTCGCAGCCTTGGTTTTAAACTGGTTCTTCAGCTTAAAAGATCAAAGCGAATAAATATTGCTCCATTTATAGCAGCCTACGGGCTGCTTTTTTTATATTTTCAGGCTTTAACATTGCGTCTTGAGTATCATATTTTTAAGATGGAAAACTCAATATAAGATGAATTTATGGCTATGCGCCTCGATTTTTTTGACTTAACCTTATTCTTAAATATTGTCGAAACAGGCAGCCTCACCAAAGGGGCAGAACGTTCTGCAATTTCCTTACAAGCCGCAAGTGAGCGGATTAAAAAACTCGAACAACAGTTCTCTGTCTCGCTGTTTACCCGCCATGCCACTGGCGTCAAACTCACACTGGCTGGTCAAATGTTTAATCAACATGCCCAAACTTTAATTCAACAACATCAGCAACTTGAACAGGAAATGCTGCCTTTTTCTCAACGACAACATCGCAGCATGACCCTGTGGTGTAATTCTTCAGCACAGAGTGAATATTTACCTTTGGTGCTGCCATCTTACCTTACGGAAAATCCGCATTTACAGATTGAACTGCAAGAAGCAGAATCCAATGACATTATTCAAGCTTTAAGCAAAGGGATCGCACAACTGGGCTTAATTTCGAATTTTTTTAATGCCCAAACCCTACAAACCTTAGCGTTTGCAGACGATCCTCTGATTTTGATTTGTCCACGCCAGCATCCTTTAACCCACCATCCTGAACTAAGCTTGGTCGATACTTTAGAGCATGCCTTTGTCGGGTTAATGCAATATCACTCTTTACAGCAATCGATTGAAGCACAAGCCAAATTACTGGGCTATAGCATTCAGTATCGCCTTCGTCTTCCTAATTTTGGTGCAATTGCACAGGTCGTTGCCAATGGCGTTGGCATTGCCATTATCCCGAAGCGAGCTGCTCAACGCTTACAACAGCTATATTCATTTCAGCAGATTCAATTAAAAGGTGCATGGGCAAACCGAAAGTTACTGTTGGCTGCACAAAACTTTGATACCTTAACTTTAGATTATCAACATTTTAGCCAATTTTTAATTCAACAAGGTCCTCAGCTTAACACCTTAACCAACACAATTAATGACTAAGTAGCATATACCCACCCAAGGTAATCAAACCACAGAAAAAGACTTTGCGAAATTTCTGCTCTGCAATTTTATAGCGTATCCGCGTGCCCAACCACATCCCGAGTAAGGCAGGAATCAACGCCAGAACAGACCATAGATAATCAATCTCGAGGTGGGCCACAGGATTTTGCTGCAAAAAGATGGCCAAGCACATGGTCGAAACGGTAAATGCCATGCCCAAAGACTGGACCAGATCATCACGCTGTAAATGTAGAGACTGCAAATAAGACACTACAGGAATGACCACGACCCCAGTCGCCACAGTCAATGCACCACCCAAATAGCCTATTAATGGAGATAAGATTCCAGCATAACGAGACAAGTTCGGGATTTGTTTTGCAGCTAAACCATATACGCCATACAGCAATAACATAGCGCCTAAAAGCGCTTCACTGTTAAATTCACTTTGACCTAAGCGAGGGAAAACACTCCAAATTGAACCGACAATAATCCCCAGCAAAAGTGTCCAGAACCGAGCCAAAACCCGCAATACCTGCCCTTCAGCAAATAACTGCCAAATATTGGTGGCCATGGAAGGGACGATCAACAATGCTGCCGCTTGATAAGGACTAATCAACATGGTCAATAGCCCCATCGATACGGCAGGCAAACCTAAACCAATCATGCCTTTCACCATCCCTGCCAGCAGAAAAACCACCACAATAAAACTCAGCACCATGCTCTTCCTCAAATGATCGTAGAGCGATGCTAAGTCACTTCAGTACAAAGAAAAATCAGGCTTTTTTGAAGTCAACCTCAATTTTTGCTTGAGGCATCATCCGAGAATCTCATGATACAAACCCTATTTTGAAACAAAAACAGCAAGCAGCCTCAGACTTCTCAACCACACGGTTATGATCTGAAATCATGACCATTAAGGAGCCGTCAATTGAAACAAAGCCGCATTTTTACCATCTTCTACTCCCCAAATTGAACCGTCCTGTGCTTCAACTAAAGCACGAATCCGCTGTTTCATGGCTAAGCGTTGCACTTCCTGTACAGGCACAGTTTGCGTATCTACCACAATAATTGCTTGTGAAGACAGTCCACCAATCAATGCTTTATTGGTCCATTTCGGGAATTCAGAACCTCGATAGAAGATTAAACTCGATGGAGAAATGACTGGGGTCCAACTAATTTCAGGGGATTGAAACTCTGGACGGGTCGCATGATCAGGAATGTCACGTCCGCTATAATGATCCCCATTCGACACAATTGGGTAACCATAATTCGCAGCTTTATGAATACGATTGAACTCATCGCCACCACGAGGTCCCATTTCAGCAACCCAAAGCTGCCCTTGTGCATCGAAAGCCATCCCCAAAGGGTTTCGATGACCTAGGCTCCAAATTTGTGCCGCAATCGGACCTTGAGCCATAAATGGATTCCCTGCTGCTGGTGAACCATCTTCATTCAAGCGCAGAATTTTACCTAAATTGCTCTGCATATCTTGCGCAGGCTGAAACTTCTGTCGTTCGCCTGAACTAATCCATAATTTTCCTGCTGAATCAAAAGCCAAGCGATGTGCATAATGACCTTGTCCTGAAACTTTGGGCACTTGTCGCCAAATCGGCTGCAAGTCGATTAATCGTGGTTGATTGGGTAATTGCTCATCTAAAACCGCACGCACAACTACTGCACCATAGCCACCTTTACCTTGTTCGGCATAACTGAAATAAATGATATGATTCTGTTTAAAATCTGGATGCAGCACCACGTCACCCAAACCGCCTTGACCACCATAGGCAACCTGCGGAACTCCCTCTACAGCTATTTTTTGCTGTGTTTTGGGATTAAACACAAACAGCTTTCCTGCTTTTTCGGTAATTAATAAGTGCTGATCGGGCAACACGGCTATCGCCCAAGGTTCATTAAACTCCCCCATTTTTCTGATTTTATAGGGCTGAGAAAGCGTGGCTTTGGCGGCTTGCGAGTTTGGTTCATCTGCTGCCTTATCTTGTGCATGACAGGCTAAAATAGACACCGAACTAAGGAATCCGAGCCACAAAAGCAAACCGTACTTTGAATAGTTCATTATGCCCTCACTACAGGTCTTATTTCTATTCAATCTAACCAAACCCTCTTCCGATAAACAGAGTGAATATGTAGCTTTCAAATCTATCTAAGAGTGAATCTATGTCAGCCAAAGCGTACAAGGAATGCAGCAAAGACGCCTATACCCAAATCCGATTTCAGGGTACATTGAACTCATACAGGAACAGGATGTTTCTTAGAATAACAATAAAGAGACGACAATAGGACGTTGAGGTATTACAGGAGTTTTACCTTTCATGAAATACGAAAAAGCCTCGATAGGATATCGGGGCTTTTTTATTTGTATCATGTCTATATCTCAATAAAAAGAGCCTCATCAAGAGGCTCTTATCGACATCAACACCTTAACTATAGGATCTTTGTTTGGTCGCTTGAGATGTTGTAGGCACTTCAGCCACTTCTTCTGCTTGATTAGTTTTAATAAAAGAAACCGCAAAAGCCGCAATAATTGCAGGAATCGCAACCGCAATGAAGTTCATTTTATGCGGAAGTTCCATGCCTAATAACATACCAATTACGATTGGACCTACAATCGCTCCGACACGACCAATACCAGATGCCCATCCTAAACCCGTAGAACGAACTGCCAATGGGTAATATTGCGCGACATAGCTATACAGCAAAATACTACAGCCAATCGAAGCTGCACCTGCCAATGCCACCAATAAATAAATCACAGGTTGTGGAGAATTAAAACCTAAACCAACAAGTGCCAATGCCCCCACAATCAGCATACTGATAATCACTGGTTTTAAATGGAAGCGATCGGCAAGAATACCGCCACCCGCTGTACCAATAACTGCACCAATGTTCAAAGAAAGCAGGAACATTAAGCTACTACCCAATGAATAACCCGCAGCCATCATGAGTTTTGGTAACCAGCTACCTAAGGCATAAACCATCAGCAAACACATGAAGAAACAGCTCCAGAATAAAATGGTTCCCATGGCACGGCCATTTTTAAATAGCGCTGCGACAGAAGCATCTGGAACTTTAGCTTCATTGAGCACTAAAACTGTATTTGAAGTTACTGTTTCTGCAGGTACAAGACGTTGAATAATATCGCGTGCTTTTTCCGTTTGCTGAGCCTTGACCAAAAAAGTGACTGATTCAGGTAAGAATTTCCATAAAATTGGCACAAATAAAAGCGGGATACCTGCAATGAAGAACATAATTTGCCAACCAAAGCTTGGCGTAAATGCAGCACCCAATAATGCTGCCATAATCCCACCCATCGCATAACCGCTAAACATAGCCGTCACCAAAGTACTACGAAATTTTTGTGGTGCATATTCTGAAGTGAGTGCCACCAAGTTAGGTAAAACGCCACCAATCCCTAAACCCGCGATAAAACGTAAAATACCAAATTCAGTTGGGTTAGATGCGAAACCACCCGCAAAAGTAAAACTACTAAACAATGTGACACAGATAATAATGACTTTTTTACGACCAATTTTATCGGCCAACATACCAAATAACATGGCACCAAACATCATGCCTGCCAACGCGGTACTGGCTAGCATTCCCGCTTGTACTGCAGTCATTCCCCACTCTTTCATTAATAAAGGTAAGGCAACGCCATTAATCGCCAAATCATAACCATCAAACAAAACCACAAATAAACACCACAAAACAACCGTTAAATGAAAAGGTTTAAATTTAGCCTGATCAATTACAGCATTTACATTCATTGTTGTCGCTGTCATTTCTACTCACCTCCAATTGTGAGATTTTTATTGTCAACATACAATGAATATCGGTTCATTTTTTGTCTAAAACCTCAAGGGTATAAAAATATACCTATAAGGTATCTAACCTATCAAATGGAACATTTCATCAGTAATTTAAGTGCTGAATAGACTTTAAAATCTAGTAAAAATGTTACTTATATTGCAATCATTAATAATTATTTATTTAAAATCATAGTATTAAGCGTAAATTCTGAAACAATAAGACCAAAGTTAGCTTGCTTTGCAAATTGATCATCTTCTTTTAATAATTTTCATCTTTTATTTATTAATATGCAATAAAAAACACCCCCTAACGTTGGTTAGGGGGTGTTTGAATAAATGAGCTGGCGATGACTTACTCTCACATGGGTAACCCCACACTACCATCAGCGCTAAGAGGTTTCACTTCTGAGTT